>NZ_JAUBTF010000019.1:0-105251 GCF_036702355.1 Microcoleus sp. D3_18_C4 | reverse complement strand
TAGAGTCGAACTCATGCACTGGCTAATTTCATAAAGTCCTTTTTTTGTCAACTCCTAATACTGAACCGACGCTCTAGGTGAGTGGAGGATGATTTCTTCCCACCCGGAAATTTTTTGTTCTACTAATTTGATTGCTTTTTCTAGATTATTTTACTTTGGCTAAAGGCGATTAGTAGTTGGTGTCGAGGCAGTTAGTGTCATAATTATATCAGTATATCAAACTGTTAATGTCAGCGAATGAGGTATAATTATGAGCCTGCTTTCACACTTTACTGGAACAATCAAGGATAAGCCAGTAAAATCTGTGAATCAGTGGCAAATTATAGCAATCTCACTGCTACTAACTTGCATCTTAAACGGTTTAGCGCGAGAAACACCAGAACATTTTTCAGCAGCATCTCCTGTTATCTCCGAACCAGTTAACCAGCAAGTTTCCGAAATTGCTAATCTTGTCACAGTCAGAATTTTATCTGATTCTGTCTCCGGTTGCGGCGTAATTCTTCAGCGTCAAGGACAAATTTATACTGTTTTGACTAACAATCATGTGGTAGCTGATAATCAGGACAAAACTTATCAAGTATTGACAGCAGACGGACGGACGCATATTGCTAAATGGCTGCGTTAATCTCAGTTTGGTAACGTAGATTTAGCTTTAGTGCAGTTTACCACTTCTCAATCCTATCGAGTTGCGGAAATCGGAAACTCAAATAAGCTATCGGTGGGAGATGGGGTTTATGCTGCGGGTTTTCCCAATTGGCATTGGATTAATTCAGAGTCTATAGAGAAGACTCGGAATTGAGGGCTAAAATCTTTTAAGTTAACGAGTGGGAAAGTGAGAATATTGCCGGCTCAATCCCTTGAGAGTGGATACCAACTTGGTTAGACTAATGATATTGCCGAGGGTATGAGTAGCGGGCCTGTATTGGATAGTTATGGTAAGTTGGTGGGGATTAATGGTAAATCGAAATATCCTTTGGGGGGAATTGATGTGTTTAAGTTGGCGGATGGGAGTGTGCCTTCTCAGGCTGTTTTTCGGCATATGGAAGCTTTGAGTTGGGCGATTCCGATTGATATTTTCAGGAGTGGGTGAGTCATTTGAAGGCATGATTATTCTCAGTTATTCGCTACTGTTCGGATAGTTTTTTTACTTGGTTGACAGCATATTGCTCATCACTTGTTTTTCCTTGTTGCTTATACAAATCAGCGGCTTTTTGGTAATTTTAGATTGCACTCTGTTTGTCGTCAAGAGTAGATTTGAGATTACCCCGATTGTTGTAGGCATCAGCATAGTTGGGATTAAGTTGAATAGCCCGATCGTAATCTGCGATCGCCTCTTGGTTTCTCCCTAGGGCATATTTGGCATTACCCCGATTGTAGTAGGCTATAGCATGGTTAGAATCAAGCTTAATAGCCCGATCGTAATCTGCGATTGCCTCTTGGTTTCTCCCTAGGGCATATTGGGCAACACCTCGACCGAAGTAGGCTATAGCATGGTTAGAATCAAGCTTAATAGCCCGATCGTAATCTGCGATCAATTTTGTAGTCATTGCCTTTATTGCAGTTATTGAGTTTTAATGAAGCTGCTTCTCCGACGGTTTATAGAAGTACGCCGAATCCGATCCGAGTGTGTGATAATTATCAAAAATATTATCACAACAAAATGATTATTGGCAAAACTATTGGCGGACATTACTACATAATCAGCTCATTGGGTAAAGGTGGATTTGGCGAAACCTACTTAGCACAGGACGAATATCTACTCGACAAGCCCCCGCGCGTGGTTAAGAGATTCAAGCCCCAGTCCAATGATCCCTTCTTGCTGCAAGAAGCCAAACGCCTGTTTTAAAGCGAACCTTAACACCTGTACAAGTTAGGTGGCCACGATCGCATTCCGCAGCTATTCGCCCACTTCGATGAAAATCAAGAATTCTATCTCGTCGTCCACAAGAGATTTTGCAGCGCTATCTGGAATTATAGCGATCGTCCTTTCTAATAATTCAGAAAGGCTCTCGCCCATCATTCATCAATCATGGCGAGCTCCCTTCTTACATCCGCGTTAATCTGCGTCCATCTGCGGTAAAAAAAGAGCGAGATCCCTTTCTCAGCCAAATGCAGAAAAGATCTCACTCATGATTCATCAAAAGAGCGAGATCCCTTATTGTTGCATTCAACTAACAAAAAATTGTCATTTCAGTCAATTGTTGCTAAAATAATTACCAAAAACTATTCTGATTAGCCAATGAGCGACATCTCTATCAGCTTGCCAGATGACTTACTCACATACGTCAATCAAAAATCGCCCAACCCCAGTGCTTTGATAGAATCTCTCTTAAAAAAATGGCGAAAACAACAAGAAAACCAAGCTTTAGCAGAAGCTTGCAAGCTAATTGACGAATTAGATTTAGGATGGGATGAGGAATGGCAAGCTCAAGCGATTACCGACTGGGAAGCATCCCGATAGCTAGATTCGATCCCTCAGTAGGAACAGAAATACGCAAAACGCGGCCTGCGTTAGTCATTTCTGGTACGCTGTTCAACGAGCGACGCAGCAAAGTGACTGTTTTGCCATTTACATCCGCTCGTCCTCACGATCCTCGGATTTCTGCTGCTGTGATATTAGTACCCGCATCTCCACAAAATGGTTTAGATGCAGATAGTTTGCTAGTCTGTGTCGATCCCATGACTTTCGACAAAACAAGATTAGTACAACAAGTCGGCCAATTGGAATCCGAGCTATTTTCCCAAAGTCAAGAGATTTTGCAGCGCTATCTGGAATTATAGCGATCGTCCTTTCTAATAATTCAGAAAGGCTCTCGCCCATCATTCATCAATCATGGCGAGATCCCTTCTTACATCCGCGTTAATCTGCGTCCATCTGCGGTAAAAAAAGAGCGATCGTCCTTTCTAATAATTCAGAAGGGCGATCACTTAACTATTACCTATAATTCCAATCAATCCCTCTTTCAAAGACTGAATATCTACATCTTGAAGCCTTCCCAATTTTTTGAGTATCAGTTGCTTCTCAATTGTCGTAATAACAGGCTTAATCATAGAAGCTTTTAAAAGCCCAGCCGATCGCCAATCTGTTATGATAATATCACCGACTTTCGGCCTACTGCTAACTTGGCTAGTTATACCCATAAGAATGCGATCGGGATATTCTGCATTATAAACGTCAGAACTAATCACAACTGCTGGACGTTTTTTATTGGTACTTTGCTCTGTAAAAGGAAACGGAACTAAAACCACATCACCAAAATTATAACTCGTCATACTCCCCGTCTTCTGGGTTATCCCAAATTTTAGCAAAAGCTGCTTCTGAGAGTTTAGTTGCAGTATAAACGAGCAGACGATCTTCACTTCGCGTTAAAAGGAAATCGATAAAATCTTCTAATAGCGTAATTTTATCGGGCGGTAAACTACGGATTTTTTCCATCAGCTTTGTTTCCGGGTTTTGGGCGACACTCATGTTATCTCTCACTTGTTAATTTTAACTTAGCCTACATTTTATACTCTCTCAATTTAATTGAATTTATTCCTTCGGTCATTCTTCTAAACCTAATTCCGCCAATTCATGTAACTCTGTCTCTTCTGCATAGACTTCCGCCTAGAGCATCGCCGATTCTTTCAACTGCTCGGTTTCTAAGGCTAATTCCCACCGTTGAATCGCTATTATAACCAATTCACTAGAATTTTTCAATCCATAGTTTTGACAGTGTTCTAAAAATTTTATCTGAGATTCATCTAGTTTAAATGTTTGCTCTTTCATAGTAAAAATACTAGGAAGCTTCAGGAAGTTAGTTGTGTCAAAAACTGTTTTTATCAAGCCACTATTTATATGATAACATACATTCGTATATAGTGCAAAAAACTCGCAAGTATTAATAACACCATATTCACCCCAAAACTATGAAAAAAATCGTCATTGGCATCATGGGCCCCGGCGAAAGTGCCACATCAACAGACTTAGAAAACGCCTATCAACTCGGACAACTCATCGCCGAAGCAGGATGGATATTGCTAACTGGCGGCAGAAATGTCGGCGTCATGGATGCCGCCAACAAAGGAGCAAAATCAGCTAACGGTTTAACAGTCGGCATCCTTCCGGGGAATGACACTCGTGGCATTTCTGAAGCTGTAGATATTGCCATTGTCACCGATATGGGCAACGCCAGAAATAACATTAACATTCTTTCTTCAGACGTAATAATTGCCTGCGGTATGGGCACAGGCACAGCTTCGGAAATAGCACTCGCTCTGAAAGCTAACAAACAAGTTATATTGTTAAATCACAGTGGCGAAAGTCAACTTTTTTTTCAAGGTTTAGCACAATTTAACATCTTTGTGGTAAACAATGCTGTAGAGGCTATGAATCAAGCTCGCGAAATCCTAGTAAATTCAAGATGAAATCCAAGATGAGAGTAAGCAAATTCAATTTTTGTGCGATCGGCATTTTCCTGACTTTGGGGATTTTCGTCAGTACCAAAGCAGACGGAAGAATTGCACAGTTCAGTTTCAGCAACAAATCCACTCAAAAATTAGCACAAACCCTCCCTCCTCCTCCCCCTTTCGCACAGCCTGTTACCGAACAAGAAGCCCCACCTATTCGCAGCGAATCCGTGCCGGATCAAATAGCTTTAGCAACCCATTTGCAGACCATCAAAGCTAGAATGTACGGTGCTTACTGGTGTCCTCACTGTCACACGCAACAAGAACTTTTCGGCAAAGAAGCATTTACCGCAATTACTTACATTGAGTGCGATCCCAGAGGCAAAGATGCTCAACCGGATTTGTGCAAAGCTGCCAATATTAAAGCTTATCCCACTTGGGAAATTCGGGGAAAATATTACACGGGCAGGCAATCTTTGGAAAAACTGGCTATTTTATCCGGTTATAAAGGCAGCAGCAATTTTATGCCACCAGTTCCCTCTCCTTAAAAATATCTAAATTAGTTCGCACTCGCACTCGCCCACTAAGAAACCGGGTTTTTGAACCCAGATTAACGGTTTTCAGCAATTATTTTGGTTAAAAACCCGGTTTCTCGCCACCCCTGCCTCCAGGACTATAAATGTAAAGTGTTGATGGCGCACCTAAAATTATGATTTTTATGAACCCAACTTCTGAATAATATGAATTGACATCACCGCGAGCTGGTTATTTAATTGTAATTAGGCGGACAGATATATGTCATTTTCAGACTAGCAGTTATTCAGGAGACTGAAGCAATGCAGTTACAATTTAGCAACAAACAAATAATCTGGAGCAGTTTGCTGTGCTTTTCGGCAATTGCATTTCCCCTAACAAGCCAAGCTATAACATTACAAGAAGTACCGAATCCCCGTCAGCTAAATAATACTTGGGTAACGGACAAGGCAAACATTCTCAGCGACAGCACCGAAACTCAACTCAATCAAATGATTTCGGATTTAGAGGCAAAAAATGGCTCAGAAATCGCTGTTGTGACAGTGCCTGATACTAAACCATCTGCGACACCAAAAGCATTTGCTACAGAATTATTTAACTTTTGGGGGATTGGCAAAAAAGGTAAAAATAACGGAGTTTTATTGTTGATTTCGTCGGGTGAACGCCGCGTTCAAATTGAAACAGGTTCTGGCATTCAAAGCATTTTACCCGATGCACAGGTAGTGGGAATTATTAAAACCGAAATTACGCCCAGATTTAAACAGCAAGACTTTGACGGGGGCACATTAGCCGGGACAAAGGCGTTAGTAAATGTTTTACAAACTCCGACGGTAAATGCTAAATCTCAAACCACACTGCCTTTGGCTCCAATCGTACAATCTCAAGGGGTGAAACCGTCACCAATACCTAGTCAATCGCCAGTTATTAGCAATAGTACATCTATAGGTGAAGATTCATCGAATTTAATCTATGGCTTACTAGGGTTGTTATTCATAGCATTCATAGCATTTATACCTTGTTTCATTATCTTCAGGATATTTCGCAGCTTATTTTCTCGGATATCTCGTTACCGCCACCGCCGTTATCCGCGCAATTACAGCAGTAACAATCGCAATTACGGCAGTCACACTCCCAATTACAGCAGTAGCAGTAGTGACTCTAGTAGTGGGGGTGGCGGTGGGGATTGGTAATTCGGGAAGGGAGGCAAAAACCGAATTTTTTTAACAGGAATTAGTCCCTCTCTGCGGGGACTTTGTTTGTTTAATTGCGGTTTCAACCGCCCAACTCGCGATGGAGTAGTTAACTAAAATACTCCTCAACAATTTTCAAAATCCGCGAAGCCGCCAAACCGTCACCAAAGGGATTAATTGCCATTGCCATTGCGTTGTATGCTTCGGAATTGCTGAGCAATTCTGCCGCTGCTGAGAAAATTGTATCAGAATTAGTACCGACAAGTTTAGCAGTACCCGCAGAAATTGCTTCGGGTCTTTCTGTGGTTTCTCGTAATACCAAAACAGGCTTGCCCAAACTAGGTGCTTCTTCTTGCAAGCCGCCGGAATCTGTTAAAATTAAATGACATCTTTGAATGGCTCCTACTAATTCTGCGTAATCTAAAGGTTCAGTTAAAAAGACTCTCGGATGGTCGCCTAAAAGAGCTTGCAAAGGTTCTCTGACTGTGGGATTTCGGTGTAGAGGTAAGAGCAAGGCTGTATCGGGAAATTTATCTAAGATTTGGAGAAATGCGTGAGCAATTCCTTGTAAGGGTTCTCCCCAATTTTCGCGGCGGTGAACTGTTGCTAAGATAGTGCGATATTTGCTCCAATCTAAATTGGGAATATTGCATTCTGGTTCGCGTTTGGCGACAGAAAGCAAAGCATCGATTACTGTGTTGCCTGTACGGTGAATTTCTCCCAAAACGCCAGATCGCCCTAAATTCTCTTCGGCCAGTGCTGTCGGGGCAAAATGCAGCCGTGTGAGCTGAGAAATCAACCGTCGGTTAGCCTCTTCGGGGTAAGGATTGAACACGTCGTCTGTCCGCAATCCGGCTTCTACGTGACCTACGGGTATTTTCTGGTAAAATGCAGCCAAAGTAGCGGCAAACGCTGTCGTTGTATCGCCCTGAACTAAGACGATGTGGGGCTGCAATTCTTTAAACAATGCTTCCAAACCCTGCAAACTCCGGGATGTAATATCTGTCAAGGTTTGCTGGTGCTGCATAATTGCTAAATCCCGATCGGCTTTTAGATCGAACATTTGCATTACTTGTTCGACCATTTCTCGGTGCTGACCGGTTAAAATTACTTGGGTGTCAAAGGTTGGAGAACTTTTGAACAGTTGAATGACTGGGGCTAGTTTAATCGCTTCTGGGCGAGTTCCTAAGACGATGCAAACGCGGTGTGTGGCTTCGGGCATGGTAAAATTGGGTAGTTGAGATTTGTGAGGGTTTTAAAGGCTCAATATTTTATAGCAGGTTTGAATCTTTGGTTAATAAGATTTATTTTTTTAGGAACCGCAGAGGGCGCAGAGGGCGCAGAGGAGGGAGAAAAGATAGAGAGGAAGGGGTTTATTGAGGGTGTTATATAGTTTTATCTCGCACTGTTGGTACATTTTTATTGTTTAATTGTCATGCCTTATCGCTACATTCTATTTTATAAACCCTACGATGTTTTAACTCAATTCACTGACAACTCCAGCGAAACTAAACGCAGCACTCTCAAAGACTATATTCCTATTCCTAACATTTATGCAGTAGGAAGGCTCGATCGCGATAGTGAAGGTTTGTTGCTGCTAACCGATGATGGACAAATGCAGCACCGCCTCAGTGACCCGAAATTCGCTCATCCCCGCACTTACTGGGTGCAAGTGGAACGAATTCCCGATGCAAGTGCGATCGCCGCTTTGCAGACAGGTGTCACAATTCAAGATTATCGGACTCGATCGGCAAAAGTGCAATTATTGTTAGAAGAACCACCTTTGCCGCCCCGCGAACCGCCGATTAGATTTCGCAAAAACGTGCCGACAGCTTGGCTGGAAATGACTCTCACAGAAGGCCGCAACCGCCAAGTCCGCCGGATGACCGCAGCAGTAGGGTTTCCGACGCTGCGGTTAGTCAGATGCGCGATCGGGCATTTGCGTCTCGAAGGCCTCAAACCCGGTGAATGGCGCGAACTAACTCAAGCTGATTTTAGATTTTAGATTTTAGATTTTAGATTGGGGAATTACAGTAAACAGTCAACTGTCAACAGTCAACCGTTAACAATCAATAATCAACTACTTTCGAGGGGGCAAAATAAAACTCTCCTTTCCATCCTGATCTTTTTGCACCTGAGCTCCCAACTTGACAAGAGCTTGTCTCGCCCTTTGACGCACCAACTTATCAGTTGTTTGAGCATAAACCGTGCTCCAAGCATTAAACCGCACCGGGACGCTATCGGGATCTCGGCGCAAATACTCTGCAGTTGCTCTAAACATCGGCGCCAATTTCTGCCATTCCGGGTTTTTTTCCACCCAATCAGCGGCCATTTCGTGGGAGCGAATTGACTCGGGAATATCCCCCAACAGCAGCAACTCATCAATACCTTTAGTTCGCCACACTATCCAGGATTGGGAATGAAGTTGCGGCGAAAGGGAAAGAGCGCTAGTACCCCGCTCTATAAAGTTAACAGCAGTTTCAGGCTTTCCTTGATAAAAAGAAATAGCTGTGGAAAGAAACAGGTAGATGTCAGCCCACCGCGGGTCGCGCTGCGTAACTATGTCAAAATAATCTTGGCTCATATTGTAGCCCGTCACATCTCGCGCTTCGTCGTCGCCAAAATACTGCAAAAATTTGAGAAATGTCCAATCTGCAATTAAATTGTCAAACCCAAAACTAGGGATAGTTTTGAGCATTTTCAGCCGTAGGGCTTCTTGCTGCGCTTCTTGCTGTGCGGCTTGCTTGAAACTGGCAGCAGACATTGCAGAGGGCGACTTTTGCCCCTGAACACGAACTGGGGACATTCCGCCCAACTGCCCGCTAGACTGCATGGCGACGACCCCCGCCAGCGCTGCTATACCTATAGCTCCATTAACGAGCAGGCTCAACCACTTACGCGAAAATTGTTCGATTTTAGCTTCCACGGCACTTTATAAATCCAAGTTTTAAATTAAGTTTATTGAAAGAGAGTAATAATTGGTTGGCGATCGACAATAAATCTCGTTAAACTGTCCAAAGGGATGGTGGAGCCTCCACACAATAGTTTAAGTAGTAGTGTGAGATTTTTTAGCAATATAAAATCTCAAATCAAAAATCTAAAATCGAATTGAGCCAAATTCAATGAATCAAGCCCGCAGACGCTTTTCTAAATTACAGGCAGCCCTGTTCAGTGGGGCGATGGCAACAACCGCTTCGATATCTTTACTCGTTCCCGGCCTGAGTCAATCAGTCCGCGCCGAGCTTCAAGATAGCCCCAAAGCTGTCTTAGACGAAGCTTGGCAAATTGTGAACCGAGACTATGTTGATGGCAGCTTTAACAAGACTGACTGGCAAGTGACCCGCCAAGAGCTGCTGAGCAAAAATTATACCTCTCGCGAAGCTGCCTACACCGCCCTCCGCAAAGCTCTAGAGAAATTAAACGACCCCTACACGCGCTTCATGGACCCGAAGCAGTACGAAGCGCTGACGAATCAAACCTCTGGGGAACTGACAGGGGTGGGGATGAGGCTGGAAGAAAACGAGAAAACCAAAGCGATTACCGTAGTCGAGCCGATGGAAAATTCCCCGGCCCTGAAGGCAGGGATTCAAGCGGGCGATACGATTCTGGTGATTGACGGCAAAACTACCAAAGGCATGACTGTCTCGGATGCGGCTCAGATAATTCGGGGCGAGGAAGGCACGAAAGTCACGCTGCGGATTGCTCGTGAGGGCAAAAGCGAGTTTGATATCACTCTGACGAGGGCGAGAATTGAGGTAGCAGCGGTTCGCTACAGCCTCAAGAATGAAGGCGGTAAGAATGTCGGTTACATCCGTTTGCAAGAGTTTAGCTCCCACGCGGGCGAACAAATGGAGGCGGCAATTAAAAAGCTCTCGGCTCAGAAAGCTGACGCTTTTGTTTTGGATTTGCGGGGGAATCCCGGCGGGTTGCTGCGAGTGAGCATTGATATCGCTCGGATGTGGATGGATACAGGGGCGATCGTCCGCACAGTCGATCGCGCGGGCGATTCTCAGGAAATGAAGGCAAATCGCACTGCGCTCACTGACAAGCCTTTGGTGGTGCTCGTGGACGACAACTCGGCCAGCGCCAGCGAGATTTTGGCCGGTGCTCTGAAGGATAATAAGCGCGCAACTGTGATGGGCGGCCAAACTTTTGGCAAAGCTTTGGTGCAGTCGGTGCATTCTTTGGCTGACGGTTCGGGATTGGCGGTGACGATCGCTCACTACTATACTCCTAACGGTACGGATATCAGCCACAAGGGGGTTACTCCTGATGTTAAGGTGGAAATCACCGACGAACAAAAGCTGAAATTAGCTAACAAACCGATGTTGGTTGCGACTAAGGATGATCCTTGCTACGCGCAGGCGATCGCACTTTTGAAAACTACTACTTCCTCGGCGCGTCCCGTGGCCGCTAATGAGGTTCTTGTTCCTAAAAAGTAAGTAGTTGAAACAGTAATTTATTAACAATAAGCATGAAGATGAAACCCGCTGGTGCGGGTTTTATTTTTATTGATTAGTTATTGGTAATTAAGTAAATCTCCTTAATCCAAACGAAAGATGCAGATGGCTAAAAAGTTGGCTATATGAGCATTATTCCTGCTTCCTGTTTCGTTTTTTTTCTATTTAGTTATTGGTTAATTGATATCCGGATTAAAGCAGATTAGTCGGATTGGGATTTTTTAACCGCAGATATCAACTTCGGAACACAGATGGAGGCTGATGGGATTTCTGAAGTGTTTCAACTCTGACTTAATTAGCTATTCATCCGTCGGATAAATTCTAAGGGCAAACCGTCGGTATCGGCAATAAAAGCTACTTCGTAAACATTTTGCCCGATCGCCTGTTGAGTCGGTTCTAACAAAACTTTCAAAGGTTGAAACTGATTGGGTTGCTCTTTAACTGCTTCCTCAAACCGCTGTTTCAGAGACTCCAACCAGCTAGGCAAGTCAGTTGTCGCCTCAGTTAAATCGAAAGATAAATGATAATATCCAACATAATGCTCGTCTCCGAAAGCATCCGGTGCGGGTTTTGGTTCCGGGATTTGAATTAGTTCGATGCGTCCGTTGAGACCTTCCATCCAACAGGCTAGGGTGTAACCTGTGGTAAAGCGATCGCTCACAGTAAATCCCAACTGTTCGTAAAAGGCGATCGCCCGGTGTATGTTAGCAGTGCGAATCGAGGCGTGGTGCATTAGATTTTGGCAGTTGGCAGTTGATAGTTGGCAGTTGATAATTGTCAGTTGATAGTTGTCAGTTGATAGTTGTTATTAATCGGCTTTATGATTTGTTAATCATTAGTTACTTTATTTACTTATTACTGATAATTCCAGACTCAGGAATAAATTTAGTCAGTTAATTTCCTAATGACAACGGACAACTGCCAACTGTCAACGGACAACTGCCAACTGTCAACTGACTATTCAAACAATCGAAAATAGGGATATCTAATCGGCTGTCCCGGCTCTTTTTCCAAATCAAAATTAATCACTTCCCAACAAGGGTCGTCTTGAGGATCGGGGCTAAAATCCACAGGCAAACCGTACAGTCTCGGTCGGGGCGATTCCGCTTGGCCGCGCCAAGGCGTGCTGCGTTCCAAATAAGCGCTGATTAAGTCGCGATAGCGTTGAGCAACGATCACGCGAGTTGCTCGGTAGCCTTGAGTATAAAGTCGATCGAGCGCTTCGTGAATTTCAAACCGAATTCCGTCCGGGTGCGTGTGCTGGCGATACCATTCATTCTCCCAGCGGCGCCAGTGCCGCCCAGACTGAAGGTGAACCAGTTCCCCCGTTTTTGGATCTGCCTCAAATGCCCCGTGACGCGGACACAAATAGGTATCCGTTAGCGTTAGAGCCGGAATTGTTTGGCGACAGTGGGGACACTGAATTTCCGGGCCAAACATCGGGTATTGCAAGGCAACTTCAATCATTTATTTGCGTCCCAGCATATTTTCTCTGCAAAAGTCCCAAATACTTTTATTATATCCCGTATCAACAACCAGCTAATCTGCTAGAAGTATAACGATCGACCAACAAATGAGCAATCTCAACGAACCTCTGTCTGCACTTCCTTCCTATTGGCCCAGGCCAGATCTGTCCCAAGCGGCTTTTGTCGCTGAAGGCGCTGTTGTCATCGGCAGGGTAGAGGTGGCTGCGGGCGCTAGTATCTGGTACGGGGCGGTGGTGCGGGCGGATATAGAGCGAATTGCGATCGGCTCAAGTACCAATATCCAAGATGGAGCAATTCTGCACGGAGATCCGGGGAAACCGACGGTTTTGGAAGATTTCGTTACAGTCGGACACCGAGCTGTGATTCACTCAGCTTACATTGAACGGGGCTGCCTGATCGGGATTGGGGCGATCGTCCTGGACGGAGTGAGGGTGGGAACAGGCTCGATCGTCGGTGCAGGGGCTGTTGTCACCAAGGACGTTCCCCCTCACACGCTTGTTGCGGGAGTGCCTGCCAAGCGAATGCGGGATGTCTCTGAGGAAGAAGCTGCGGAGTTGGTGGAACACGCTAAGCGTTACGAAAAGTTGGCTTTGGTACACGCGGGGAAAGGTTCTGATTTGGGATTTGGTGAGTTGAAGGAATAAAGTTTTCAGGATAGTCCTGGACGCCTAAAAACCTTCTGAACCTGGTTTTTTGCGGTTTTTGCGGGCTGTAACGAAGTATTCTGAAAAAAACCTGGTTTCCGATCGCCCGTGCGTCCAGGATTATAAGACTCACTCTTAATGAGTTTTGTTGAGGTACAATAATGACAAATTTCAGGGCAAATCTGTCATTATAAGCGTAGCGAACACTCTCATAAATGCTAAACTACAGTAAGGAAAATTAAGCAAAAAATTATTTATTTATAATTGCTTACACAGCCAAAAAACTCCTAAGCTTTGAAACATTCCTATATCGATAATCTAAAATCAATTGACATGAATAACGATCGCACATCCAATCCAAACATTCCCCCACACACCTGGAAACGTCCCATCGGTCTCGGTTGGGAGAATCCCTATACAGTCCGCTACGCAAGCAATCTCGACGACGGGCCCTGGCACGGAATGCCTCTGGGCGGGTTCGGTGCCGGCTGCATCGGGCGATCGCCCCGCGGCGACTTCAACCTCTGGCACATTGACGGCGGCGAACACATTTTTCGCAGTTTGCCCGCTTGTCAGTTTAGCATTTTTGAAGAAACTCAAGGCAATAAACAAGC
The DNA here is from genome assembly GCF_036702355.1 of Microcoleus sp. D3_18_C4. Lineage (NCBI taxonomy): Bacteria > Bacillati > Cyanobacteriota > Cyanophyceae > Oscillatoriales > Microcoleaceae > Microcoleus > Microcoleus sp. D3_18_C4. The sequence continues at coordinate 91,933 of NZ_JAUBTF010000019.1, read as the reverse complement.
TTTTGCACTGTCCACTGAACCGCCTACCGATGGTAGTTTATCTAGTTGGAAATGGTATCCATCGGAAGGAAGAAGGAAGAAGGAAGAAGGAAGTTCGGCAGCGGATTTTGTAACGGATGTAACGGATAGAATACACCAGGATGAAGGGCGAGGGGTAAAGTCTAATTCTGGGACTTATCATGCTTTGTATCCGCGCAGTTGGTTTGTATACGAAAATGTGTTTCAGGCTCAATTAAGCTGCGAGCAATTTTCGCCAATTTTGCCGAACAATTATCAGGAAAGCAGTTACCCAGTTGCCATGTTTGAATGGGTGGCGCACAATCCTACAGATGCGCCGATAACTCTTAGCATCATGCTGACTTGGGAGAATATTGTCGGTTGGTTTACTAATGCCAATAAGTCTCCGGAAGTGATGGTGCGAGATGATGGCAGTCCATTTTATGATTATAAACCCCGGTGGGGAGAAAGTGCCGGAAATTTGAATTTGTTGGTGGAAGATTTTCACCGCATCGGTTGCGTGATGACGCGGTTGACTGCTGAGGACGAACCGCAAGAGGGGGATGGACAATGGGCGATCGCAACTATTACTAATCCGGCGGTAGAAGTATTCTATCAAACTCGCTGGAACCCGGCGGGGAACGGTGACGATATTTGGCGCAACTTTTCGGCTGAAGGTTTCTTGTTGGATGACAAAGACGAAACAGCAGCAGCAGCCGGAGAACAGTTGGCTTGTGCGATCGCAGTTCGCTTTACTATTCGACCGGGAAAAACTCGCAAAATCCCCTTTATTATAGCTTGGGACTTGCCAGTTACTGAGTTTGCATCGGGAGTTTGGTACTACCGTCGCTACACAGATTTCTTCGGCCGCAACGGCAAAAATGCTTGGCCGATTATTCGCACTGCAATGAAGCATTCTGATACTTGGCGCGAAAATATTGAAGCTTGGCAAAAACCGATTTTAGAACGGACAGATTTGTCAGATAGTTTTAAAATGGCGCTGTTTAACGAGTTATACGCCCTGACAGACGGCGGTACTCTTTGGAGTGCGGCTGACGAACGCGATCCCAAGGGCCAATTTGCGGTTTTGGAGTGCATTGATTACCGCTGGTACGAAAGTTTGGACGTGCGGCTTTACGGTTCTTTTGCTTTGTTGATGCTGTGGCCGGATTTGGAAAAGTCGGTGGTTTTAGCGTTTGCTAGGGCAATTTCTGCGGGAGATGATACGCCGAGAATTATTGGCTGGAATCAAGCTTCGGCTATTAGAAAAGCTGTCGGTGCGACGCCCCACGATTTGGGTGCTCCTAATGAACATCCTTGGGAGAAAACGAATTATACTAGCTATCAAGATTGCAATTTGTGGAAGGATTTGCCTTGCGATTTTGTGTTGCAGGTTTATCGTGACTTTTTGTTGACTGGTGGCACAGATTGTGACTTTTTGCAAGAGTGTTGGCCGGCAATTGTTGAGGCTTTGGCTTATCTGAAAACTTTTGATGAGGATGGGGACGGAATTCCTGAGAATTCTGGAGCACCGGATCAGACGTTTGATGATTGGCAAATGCGAGGAATCAGTGCGTATTGCGGGGGTTTGTGGTTGGCGGCACTGGAGGCTGCGATCGCGATCGGCGAAATCTTGGAAGATGCAGCACCGGAGATAATTCCTAACCCTCAAGCAAAGATTGCATTATATCACAGTTGGCTGCTACAAGCAAGACCGAGCTATCAAGAAAAACTGTGGAACGGTCAATATTACCGTTTGGACAGTGAGAGTAACTCGGAAGTGGTGATGGCTGACCAACTGTGCGGTCAATTTTATGCGAAACTCTTAGGATTGCCGGATATTGTGCCGCCAGAATGTGCAGTCAGCGCTTTAGAAACTGTGTACGATTCTTGCTTTTTGAAGTTCAACGATGGCGAGTTCGGTGCGGCCAATGGGGTGATGCTGAATGGTTCGCCGGAAAATCCGAATGCAACTCATCCTTTGGAAGTTTGGACGGGGATTAATTTTGGGTTGGCGGCTTTTTTGGTACAGATGGGGATGGAGGAGAAAGCATTTAAATTGACGGATGCGGTGGTGAAGCAGATTTATGAAAATGGGTTGCAGTTTCGGACGCCGGAAGCGATTACGGCGGGGGGAACTTTTCGGGCTAGTCACTATTTGCGGGCGATGGCTATTTGGGCAATTTACGGGGTGTTGACCAATTTTAAAGAGGGAATTGGTATATTAGCTGGTGAATCCGACTAAAATTCAAGCCTTAAAGTCGCTTTTTAGCAAGGAAAACGGTTAATTCAACTATCAATAAAATTGACTGTAAAAACTTTTTCCCTTCGAGGAAAACATTAATTTTTCATGCTCAAACTTCAGCTTGGCTAAAATTTGAGCATGAAAAAGCCCGGAGATGGGAGGGTATCGAACTCGGCTATAAATGAGAGAGAAAAAGGGTCTGAGGCAATTGTTGAGACCAATGCAGTCCGCACCTTAGTTGTATATAATTTGGAGCGATCGCCAATTTCAAGATAAAATATAAAAATGTCAAATCCCTTACTTTCCCTCAACTACGAACCCGCCCTCGAATCCCTCGGTGGCGACTATTTTGATGAAGTCCCTGCAGCCGATTTTCCGCAGCATATTCTCCGCTTCCGCAATGACCAATTATTGCCAACATTGGGTTTAGATCCCGCGCAAGTAACCGACCAACATTTCATCGAAGCGTTCGGCAAATTTCACTGCGTCCGTCCCTTTCTCGCACTCCGCTATCACGGCTATCAATTCAACGCATATAACCCCAATTTAGGTGACGGTAGAGGCTTCTTATACGGCCAAGTTCGCGGCACTGACGGCAGACTTTACGACTTCGGCACTAAAGGTTCTGGCCGCACTCCGTACTCGCGGGGCGGTGACGGTAGACTTACTCTCAAAGGGGGAATTCGCGAAGTTTTAGCGGCCGAAGCTTTGCACCGATTGGGAGTGCGGACATCTCGCTGTTTTAGTTTAGTTGAAACTGGGGATGCTTTGTGGCGGGGCGACGAACCATCTCCGACGCGATCGTCCGTAATGGTGCGTTTCAGTCATTCTCACATTCGGTTTGGAACTTTTGAAAGATTGTACTATATCCGCCGCCCGGATTTAACTAAAAAACTTTTAGATTTTGTTATTGAATATTACTATCCAGAACTGCATTTAGAAGCAAGCAAGGCTGGTTTTTCGGCCCCGGAAAAGTATGCGCTATTTTATGCAGATTTAGTCCAGCGAGTCGCTGAATTAGTCGCTCAGTGGATGGCAGCAGGATTTTGCCACGCCGTGCTAAATACTGATAATATGTCGATTACGGGAGAAAGTTTCGATTACGGGCCTTTCGCTTTTATTCCAACTTACAAGCCGCAATTTACAGCAGCTTATTTTGACTATTCGGGTCTTTATTGTTACGGCAATCAACCGTTGATTTGTAGGGACAATTTAGAGAAACTCCAGGAACCGCTAGCAGCGGCGATTCCTCAAGCTGATATGGATGCGGGTTTGGCAAAGTTTGGCGATTATTATAATGCAGCATATCGGCGGTTGATGCTCAATAGATTGGGATTTGAGGATTTGCCAGAAGCTGATGGAGATGAGTTGTTGAAGGTGACAATTAAAATGCTGGCGGAGTCTCAAGTTGAGTATCACGATTTCTTTTTTGAATTGCGAAGACAGTTCGATCGCACTTGGCGAGATGATGCTAGTCTAATTTTTGCTGAGGCGGAACCGGCGGACTTGATAGCACCTTGGCGGCAGTTTTATTATCACGTTTTGCAAAGTTTGTCTACGGATGATATGGATCAAATGGCGGACAGGTTGCGGAAGCACAATCCCGAACAATCGCTCTTGAGACCGACAATTGAGGCTGTTTGGGAGCCCATTGCTATTGAGGATAATTGGGAACCGTTTTATGAGTTGGTGAAGAGACTTCAAAACTCTTAAAGGGAATTGGGCAGGGGGCATTGTTGACTGTTAACTGTTGACTGTTAACTGTTAACTGTTGACTAACAACTAACAACTAACAACTGACTACTTGAGCTTTTCAATCTCAAATTGTGTATCTTTGTAACCCCCAGTAAGTCCTTGATCGAGAAACATTTTGCCGGCTTTTTCTAAATCGCTAATTGCTCCTGCTTTGTCTCCCAATGAGCGGCGAACCATGCCTCTACCGTAGTAAGCAGCAGCATAATTCGGACTGATCCGAATAGCTTGCACGTAATCTGCGATCGCACTATTGTAATTCTTTAACTCGTGATAAATCTTAGCCCGATTGGCGTAAGCTTCCGCATTGTTGGGATTGAAGCCGATTGCTGCTGTAAAATCTGCGATCGCCCCCTGGGCGTCACCCCCGGCACTGCGAGCTAAACCACGATTGTTAAAAGCATTAAAATCATTCGGATTTACTGTTAGCGCTTGAGTGCAATCGGCAATTGCTTTCGGATAATCCTTCAAATTTAAATAAGCAATGCAGCGATTGTTGTAAGGAACCCCATCCTCCTCACTCAGCGAAATTGCCTGAGTGCAATCGTCAATTGCCGCTTGATGTGCTCCCAAATTCAACTGCGTGCTGCAACGATTAGCGTAAGCATCTTCACTCTTGGGATCGATCGCAATTACCTGAGAATAATCCGCCAAAGCTCCCTGATAATCTCCTAGGTGAAAGCGAGCTCTCCCGCGACTGTAAAAAGCATCAACATTCTTAGGATCAAGTTTAATTGCCTCAGTATAATCTCCAATTCCCCCCTGCAAATCGCCACTCCCAGCACGAGCCAACCCCCGCGAATGATAAGCTTTAACAAGGTTCGGCTGCAGCCGAATTACTCCGGTAAAATCCTGAATAGCGGCCTTGTAATCTTGCAGTTCTAAATAAGCAACTCCTCTTTCGTAATATGTATCAACATCGTTTGGCTGGAGATTCAAAGCTTGAGTGTAATCCTCAATCGCTCCCCGTGTATCGTTAAAATCGTGACGGGCTAGGCCGCGGTTAAAATAAGCCTGAACATATTTAGGATTGAGAGCGATCGCCTGAGAATAATCCGCAATTGCTTCTTGATACTTTTTTAAATCATAATTAGCATTACCGCGCTGGTAAAAACTCTCAGCATTTTTAGGATTCAATTGAATTGACTTATTAAAAGCCTGCAAAGCTGCATCCGCATCTTGATTGCGAGACTTTTCCACTCCCTGTTCGTAATATTCCTTAGCTTTAATCGGATTCGGCCGGCTCCAATAACTAAACAGAAATATCAGAACTATCGCTGCCCCGACGCCCGCCAAAATCAGCAACCAAAATCGACTTCCCAAACGTGAATAAAAACTATCAGAAGACACTAAGCTGGGAGCAATACTTTTCTTGTTAGCCGTATTCACAGGCTCTTGGCGGTGTCTCAACTTGCTGAGAGCTACCAAAACTTCCTCCGCAGATTGATAGCGCTTGGCAAATTGGTGACAGACCATTTTGTCAATTATATTGGCTAATCCCACAGAACATTGAGATCGGTTTCGCCAAACAATTTCCCCCGTATGAGAAGGACTCGGATCTTGCAATTTGGGCAAATCCGTACCGGGTAAACCAGTGATAGCTTGGACTGCCATCATCCCGACTGCATAGAGGTCGCTGCTAAATTGCGGGTTGCCTTGAAATTGTTCGATCGGCATATAAGCCGGAGTTCCAGTAGCAATGGTGCGCGGAAACTCTGTATCGTGATCGCTGACGTGACTCGCAACTTCTTTAACCGAACCAAAGTCAATTAAAACTAATTTGCCGTCGGGTTTGCGGCGGATTAAGTTGGAGGGATTAACATCGCGGTGAATCACTCCTTGAGAGTGTACGAAGGCGAGAACTTGTAACACTTCTTGCAACAGATCCAGCACTCGTTCTTCTCGCCAAGGTTGACCGGCCACAATTTCCCTATTTAGGGCGTGTCCGGGCACAAACTCTTCGACGAGGTAGAATTGATTTGCTTCTTCAAAATAAGCTAGTAAAAATGGAATTTGATCGTGTTTTCCCAGCTTTTCTAATATTTCTGCTTCTTGTTTAAATAAGCGATAAGCTGTTTTGAGAACTGTGGAAGTGTTGCTGGGAGGGCGCAGTTGTTTGACTACACATTGAGGATGGCCCGGCCGGCGAGTATCGACAGCTAAATAAGTTTGTCCAAAAGCTCCTGAACTGAGGATTTGCACTACGCGATAACGCCTGTCTAAAAGTTGACCAACCATGTTCATATCTATAATTGAGAATTGGTAACGGGGAGTTGGTAATTGGGAATTTGTAAGGGGGAGTTGGTAAGGGGGAGTTGGTAAGGGGAAGTTGGTAATTTGAGCTTCTTCCTTTTTCCTTCTTCCTTCTTCCTTCTTCCTTTTTTCTGGTTTTTTTAACATCTGAATGGAAACTAAGAGTTTATTTAGGGTCGTTGATTTGTGATTGTGCGTTTTGGAAACCATCGGCTCTTCCTTGTTCTAGAAACAAGGTTGCAGCTTTCTGAAAATCTTCGATCGCCCCAGCACGGTCTTTGAGTTGGCGGCGGACGAGGCCTCGGCTGTAAAAAGCGCTAGCATTGTTGGGGTTGAGCCGTAGCGAGTGAGCGAAATCCTCAACCGCTAAAGGGTAATTTTTTAGTTCTGAGTAAATAGTACCGCGATTGCTGTAAGCTACTGCATCGCTGGGATTGAGTCGAATTGCTTGAGTAAAATCTTCTAAAGCTCCCTGCTTGTCTCCCGAAGCCGATCGAGCTAATCCTCGATTGCTGTATGCTTTGGGATTGTTGCCGTTGAGTCCGATCGTCAAACTGCAATCTTCGCTGGCCTTTTGATATTGTTTTAAATTCAGATAAGCAATGCAGCGGTTGTTGTAAGCTGCTTCATCTTTTGGATCGAGGCGCATTCCTTCGGTGCAATCTGCAATCGCTTTATCGTAGGTGGCCAAATTCAAGTAAGCGCTGCACCGATTGGTATAAGCATCAGCGAGATCTGGTTGCAATTCGATCGCCTTAGTATAATCTTCCATCGCTCCTTGATAATCTGCCAGATTAAACCGCGATCGACCACGACTGTAGTATACGCCAGCTTGTTTGGGGCTAATTTGAAGGGCTTGAGTAAAATCTGCCATTGCTCCTGTTTTGTCGCCTGCAGCCGATCGAGCTAAACCGCGATTGCTGTAAGCTGTAGCATCGTTGGGACTGAGCCGAATTGCCTGAGTGTAGTCTTCAATTGCTGTGCGGTAGTCGCCCAAATCGTAGTAGGCTAAACCCCGCTGAGAGTATGCCTCACCGTCGCTGGGATGCAGTCGCACTACTTGGGTGAAATCTTCCACGGCCCCCCGCTTGTCCCCGATGTCGAGGCGGGCCATACCTCGATTGTAGAGAGCTTTGGTGTGGCTAGGATTGACTTTAATTGCTTGCGTGTAATCCTGTATTGCTTGCTCGGTTGCGCCCATGTCGTAGCGAGCGTTTGCCCGCTTGTAGTAAGTTTCCGCATCGCTGGCATTCAGGGCGATCGCTTGAGTATAATCGGCGATCGCGCCTGTTGTGTCACCTTGCTGCGCCTTGGTAACACCACGGGCTAACAATTCTTTTGCCCTCGCCGGATTTTTACTCTGCCAAAAGTAAATTATCAGTGCCGTGAGGATTAAAGCTGCCGCTGTTGCAGCCAACAGCAGCAGTTTGGTTTGGCTTTTTCTTCGCGGTTGACTCATAGCGTCCGTGATGATTGTGGCGGGGGGCGGCTCAACCTCAAATTTTACGGCGATTTGTTTGAGGTCTGCTAAAACTTCGGCGGCATCCTGATAGCGTTCCTCGCAGTCAGGGCGCACCATTCGATCGATAATATCTGCTAGGGCTGCCGAACAAGTTGCCCGGTTTCGCCAGGAAATTTCGTTTTTGTTGTTTTTTAAGGCACTCAGTTCGTTGGGTGAGAGTCCCGTGACGGCAAGCTGGCCGATCGTACCTAGAGCGTAGATGTCGCTATTGTAGCGGGGGTTGCCGCTCGATTGCTCGATCGGCACGTATAACTCCTGGGCCGCCAAATCCTGTTTTTTTGCCACAGGCCGTTTAACAGAGTTCGGGGAAGTTTGCGACAACAAATGACAGTTAGCAAGTTCCGGGTTAATTTCTTTGTCTAAGCTAAAGTCTACCAATACAAATTTGCCGTCTGACTCGCGCCGGATCGCTCTGTCTGGTTGAATTCTGCGGTGAATGAAACCTTTGTCGTGTATGAACACCAAAATTTCTAATATTTCTGATAGCAGACCAATTACTTGGTCTTCATCCCAAGGTTCACCGGGTATTAGTTCTTGACTTAAAGGTGATCCGGCAATAAATTCTTCAATTAAGTATAAACTTTGATTTTCCTCAAAATATGCCAATAATTCGGGAATTTTGTCGTGTTTCCCCAATTTTTCAATTATTTCTGCGTTTCGTTGAAATATAACTTTGACTAATTCTGGAGTTTGCGAACTTGTGCCGGGTAGCCGCATTTCTCTAACCGTGCATTGCGGATACCCGGGACGGTGAGTATCTGCTGCTAGATAAGTTTTTCCCACCTCACTTGAGTCTGTGACTTTAATGATGCGGTAACGTCTGTCTAGAAGTTGACCAATCATGCTTTGCCCTCTACCCTGTCTATCGATTTTAGATTTTAGATTAAAGAATTGAAGCATTGACCCCACAGATAAATTCGGGGGGCAAGTTTCATCGGATACAGGTTTTTTATTTCTCCACGGATGAATCCGGGGGCTTGTATCCTGGATGCTTTCGGTCAATTTTCCATTATCGCATGAAATCAGAATAGCCAAAATATGTGGCTGAGTAATTTAAGTTCGATCGAGCCGTGACTCCTACCCAAAAACGGATAGTTGCTTTCCCACAGGAGTCGTTAGCATCCCAAAATTTTAGACCCTAGTTAAAGCTCCCCGATTCATCTGTGGAGTTAATCTAAAATCTAAAATCTAAAATCTAAAATCGACTGACTGGACAAACGGGCGATCGGATTGGCTCGCTAAGTCCCTCCCTGTTGTCACGCTCTTCTAATATTTTAGAAAAAAAATGCTGAAATTGTTTATCCTGTCAATGAGATATGTATAATTTAACAACCAAGCCGGAGGTCAGTCACATGAACGTACAACTGGTTGAATCCCTAATTCAAGTTATCTGGTCTCTCGCAGCCGACGAGCAATTAGCGATTCTAGGGAAAATATTACCAAATATCTCCTACGCTTCGACCCGGAAACTGGTGCATTTTGCCCTAAAGGGCGGCTATTTTAATTTTTTGAATGACGAACTAGAGATTTATACTCTCAAATACCGACCAGCAATTGCCTGATACTCAAAAACAGGAGATTGAGAGAACTTTTGAATGTGTGAATAATAAATATGTCTGAATCACTAACAAAAGGAGGAACGATCGCAGCGATCGCTACTGCCATAGTTCCCCAACAAGGCAGCGTCGGCATTGTGCGAGTTTCCGGTTCCGCAGCCTTAAAAATTGCCGAAACTCTGTTTTGCGCCCCAGGACGGCAAATTTGGGAGTCTCACCGCATTCTTTACGGTCACATCCGCCGCCCCAAAACTGAAGAATTAGTCGATGAAGCTTTGCTGTTAATCATGAAAGCACCGCGTTCTTTTACTCGCGAAGATGTGGTGGAATTTCACTGTCACGGCGGTATTATAGCCGTGCAGCAAGTCTTGCAGTTGTGTTTGGAAAACGGGGCAAGATTGGCACAGCCGGGAGAGTTTTCGCTGCGGGCTTTTTTGAACGGGAGGCTCGATTTAACTCAAGCTGAAAGTATTGCAGATTTGGTGGGAGCAAAATCGCCCGCTGCTGCACAAAGTGCTTTGGCTGGTTTGCAAGGAAAATTAGCGCAGCCAATTCGCAAATTGAGAACAACTTGTTTGGACGTACTGGCAGAAATTGAGGCAAGAATTGATTTTGAGGAAGATTTGCCGCCTTTAGATGAAGCTAAAACATCTTTGGAAATCAATCATGTTTTGGAGGAATTGTCAACAATTTTGGCAACGGCAGATCGCGGAGAATTGTTGAGAACTGGTTTGAAAGTAGCGATTGTCGGGCGGCCGAATGTGGGAAAATCGAGTTTGTTGAATGCGTGGAGTAAGAGCGATCGGGCGATCGTCACGGATTTGCCCGGTACGACGCGGGATGTGGTAGAATCGCAGCTAGTTGTGGGCGGCATTCCGGTGCAGGTGCTCGATACTGCGGGCATTCGAGAAACCGAAGACAAGGTAGAAAAAATTGGTGTTGAGCGATCGCACGCAGCAGCAAAACAAGCCGATTTAGTGTTGTTGACAATTGATGCGGAATCTGGCTGGACAGAGGAAGATTCGGAAATTTACAAACAAGTAAAGCACCGCCAGCTAATTATAATTATCAACAAAATCGACCTAGTAAAAACAATCCCCGAACTACCTTTTTCCTCTGAAATTCACCCAATAGTTGCCGCAGCAGCAGCCCTGGAGCGAGGCATAGAAGACTTAGAAACAGCAATTTTAGATGCCGTCAGCGGGGGGAATTTGCAAGCAGCAAACTCAGATTTAGCAATCAACCAGCGGCAAGCAGCGGCGTTAACCAGAGCTAAAATTTCTCTGGGACAATGCACGGATACTATCAGCAACAAATTGCCTTTAGATTTTTGGACAATAGATTTGCGCGGGGCAATTCAAGCATTAGGAGAAGTTACGGGAGAAGAAGTGACAGAATCAGTGCTCGACAGAATATTTAGCAGGTTTTGCATTGGCAAATAGTCATAGGAAAAGAGTAAATTAAATAGGTAAGCTGTCTCGCATTTAAGTTGTATTTTTAGGGCGGGCGGGACGCCCACCCCACAATAATTTCACTCTTTGTGGAACACCGACTTTCACTCTTTGGGGAACAGGCATCTTGCCTGTTCTTGAGAATGGTGTAAGATGTTAATTTCATCAAACTTGACTGTAAAATTTAGATGGGCCTGGGCTTAGTGAAGCCATACTACTGACAAATAACAACTAACTTATTGTCACGATCGAGGTCTTCCCAGACTTGTAATATAAAGCACAGCCTCACCCGCAGGAATACCGAGAACGTCATTGACGCGATCGTCAAAAAAGCCCCCGATACCGCTGACACCCAAACGCAGTTGCATAGCTGCTAAATTCAACCGCTGGCCCAAATGACCCGCGTCCATGTGCAAATAGCGGTAAACTCGATCGCCATATTTTGCTACAGCCCTGTTCAAATCCGCCGTGTGAAATAACAGCGCCCCCGCATCTCTGCCCAAGTCTTGCCCCAAGCACAAAAAATGCAACTCCCTGCGGAAATTTTTAAACCGAATTTGCCGCAATTCTTGAGCTTTCGGAGCGTAATAGTAACACCCTTCTTCTAACCCATTCACTCCCGAAACAGCAATAAAAGTCTCGATCAAACTTAGATCAAAATAGTCTGGATTACCGTCTAATCCTTGGTCGATATAGTGCTGCGGCTGGTAAGTAAAATCGAGCATAGCTAGCAGTTCGCCCAAGCTCAAAGAAGCACCTGTATAAGCACGGGTCGAACGCCTTTTGAGCATAGTGTTTTCTAAAGTTTCCAGGTTCACTCCCCAAGGAATCGAAGGAGTGACCGTCGAAACTTTAGTACAAAATGGAAAGTTGTATTTATCCTCTAATTCCCCTTCACTTTCATCAATTTTCCAGCCATCAGCTCCGGTAGGGTCTGATTCTAAATGCGTCGCTTTGTGAAGGTATTTTAACAGTTGACCTTCGGAAATTTTCGGGTAATCAGTGGTGGTGTTTCCGGGCAAAGCTGTTTTAAATTTAGGCAAGTTTTGGTCAATATCTAGCAAGTCGGCTAAAGCAACTATACAAATCGCTCCTTCTTGCTCCGAGTCAATGTAAAGTAATTCATTGACAGCTTCGTCGGCGAATCCTCCAATCAGGTGAGGTCGGTAATCGTTGACGGCGCAAGCTAACTCGATATTACTCAATAAATGGCCAGTGTCTAGAAAAATTCGCCGATAAGCTCGGTCTTCATAACGCCAAGAAGAACGGAAAAAAACAGTGGTAATGGCGATCGCCAATTGGGTATTTTCTAGCGCTGGCGACTGGAAACAAGCTGCTTGCAATGTCGGCCAAACTTGACTGTCCCAAAAATGAACAAGTGAATGAGTTCTGCACTGATAGTTGTAGAGTCCGGCCGGCAACTGGGCAGTCCCACGGGAGATTAAATAAACCTCTGCTGGGTAGAGTCCACCCGCCGACGGTGCAGAGCGCAAATACAGGTAGCTGTCGTCTACCGTCTGCACTTTCGCCGTCAACCCGTAGCTGCACAGCAACAAGCTAGATAACCGATGCCACCAAGCGGCATCGGGATCGGCATCGGCATCCTCCGAGGGGTCTTTTAGATAAGGCTTGAGGTCAAAATACGCTCCAATTTTATATTCTTTGAAAGGCACAGGTTGCTCTGTCCAATCTAGCTGTTTGCTTTTAGCAGCAATGGTTTCAGGGTCGTATTTGGTGCGTTCGTGGTAGTGCTGAGCAATGGAGAGAGGAAGTTCTGGCATATTTCAGTAGAGGATTGGCTTTGGTTTCTCGATCGATCTTGACATTACTAACCGCTTACTGGTCGAGCAAGGCAGAAATTTACAAATATAAAAAAAATCTTAGAAAAAATGCGACTGTTGTTACACAAGCTTAACATAAGAATATGCCTAAGTATAAATACGCAGAATAATAACCATTAATTACTGTTATGGATTGGCTGCAGTAGCTGTCGTCATGAGGAGTGAAAATGCAAAAGCTAAGCGCTGAGGAATTGCTTGCTCAGTATGCTAAGGGCCAGCGAAACTTTAACGCCGTTGACTTAAGTGAAAATAACTTGTTTCAAGCAGATTTGACAGAAATAAATCTTTCTGGTAGCGTTCTGAGGCGAGCTTATCTGCCCTACGGAAATTTGACGCAAGCTAATCTTTATAAAACTGATTTGCAAGAGGCTGAATTGGGCGACATTCAACTTTATCAAGCTAACTTGTCGGAAGCAAGTTTATCAAGAGCAAACTTATCAAGAGCAAATTTGCGTCACGCCAATTTGCAAGGTGCTAATTTGCAGAAAGCTAATTTGCAAGGTGCGGATTTGTACAATGCAGATTTGACGAATGCCGATTTGAGATATGCGGATTTGAGTCGAGCTAATTTGGAGAAAGCAAAGTTAAGCAAAGCTCAATTAGCGGGCTGCAACTTATTTCGATCGCGCTTGGGTGATTTGTCCGAAGCCGAGTGCGATCGCACTACTATCGGCCCCGAAGGATATTGAGGATTTGCAGCGGCTAGTCTAGGGCGTAGGGCGAGTGGCTTAATTAGTCGCTCGCCATTTTTAAAATTTCTTAACATTTCTCGACATGGGGGAAAAGGTGAGTTACAGTCGTAGAGAACTTATCGATCCGCAACATTGACAATAAATAACACATTTTTCCCGCGAAAAACAGGCTAAAATTTATGAATTCTCCTGACAACAAATCCCGAGAACTCCGGCGCAAAGAACAAGAACTGCGGAAGCGAGAACAAGAAATTCGGCTCCGCGAACTAGAAGCCGAAATCGACCGCTCAGTACCCGAACATCTAACAAGCAAGTACCAAGAACCAGACAGCCAAGTTAACGGCAAACTCAAACAGTGGCGCCGAAAAATTATAGCAGCCGCTCAATTTACAGGCATTGTCATTGCTGTTATCGTTGCAGTTCGCATAGCATCTTGGCTGGCAGCCGCGCTGATAGTGGGAGGCATTGCTTTCATAGCTTACAAAATGTTTATTGAAGAAGACAGAAGTTGAAAAGCTCAAGCACGAAACTATCAGGAAACACCCATGAACCTTAAAGTAGAAACTAGCAACTTTCTCAACGATTTAGAGCGCGTAGCCGCCGTCCGCCGAGAAATTGCCGATCGCCTCAGCAACATCGCCACAGCCATCAACCAATCAGAATTAGCAGCAGGAGAAGCATCGGGAAAACTCGGTTTAGAAACAGACAACGCTGACATTGATGTCGCCAGTAAAAACTTGCGCCAAGGAGTCTTTCGCCTGTTAGTGCTAGGTGACATGAAACGCGGAAAAAGCACTTTTCTCAATGCGTTAATCGGCGAAAACTTACTGCCCAGCGATGTAAATCCCTGTACAGCTTTGTTGACGATTTTGCGCTATGGTTCAGAAAAAAAAGTTACTGTTTATTTCAATGACGGCAAAAGCCCAAAACAGCTAGATTTTAAAAGCTTTAAACAGAACTACACAATTGACCCCGCTGAGGCAAAACGTTTAGAAGAAGAAAAGAAACCAGCATTTCCAGATATCGATTGTGCCGTAGTAGAATATCCCTTACCTTTGCTGGAAAAAGGCATAGAAATAGTAGACAGTCCCGGACTAAACGATACAGAAGCCCGCAACGAATTATCTCTCGGTTACATCAACAACTGCCACGCTATTTTGTTTGTACTCAGGGCAACTCAGCCTTGCACAATGGGTGAAAGACGCTATCTAGAAAATTACATCAAAAATCGCGGATTGAGCATTTTCTTCCTGATAAATGCTTGGGATCAAGTGGGGGAAAGTTTGATTGACCCGGATGATCCTGAAGAATTGGCAGAAGCAGAAGGGAAACTGCGACGGGTTTTTCAAGCTAATTTGGCTGAATATTGTTTAACCGAAGGACATGATATTTACGACGAGCGAGTGTTTGCAATTACCTCCATTAAGGCGCTCAGGTTGCGGATGAAAAACCCGGATGCGGATTTGGCAGGAACAGGTTTTCCCGAGTTTATGGCGGCACTGAATACATTTTTGACCCAGGAAAGGGCGATTTCGGAATTGCGTCCGGCGAGGACTTTGGCGCGTCAAATTTCTGCTCGTGTCCGCGAAGCTGTTGGGCGCAGATTACCATTACTAGATCGCGATGTCAATGAGTTGAAGGAAAAGATTAATTCAGTTGAGCCGGAGTTTAAAAAACTGACTCACATTCGCGATGAGTTTCAACAAGAAATTATCGAAGTTAGAGATAGTAAATCGCGGGCGATCGCAGATTCTTTCCGCGCCTACGTTCTCAACTTAGAAAATACCTTTGAAACAGACTTTTTGCGGTATCAACCGGATCTAAAATTTCTGGATTTCTTCAGCCAAGGCAAGCGAGAAGCCTTTGAAGCATCGCTCAAACGAGCATTAGAGCAGTACATCAACGACAAATTAGCAGCTTGGACTCTCACAGCAGAACAAGAGATGAATTCAGCATTTTCGCAGCTATCGAAAAGTGCGGCAAATTACGGAGCATCTTACACGAAAGTGACTGAAAAAATCACCGAAAAACTGACCGGGCAAAAAATACCAGCAGCAGTCAGCAACTCGAACGAAGATACCTCGCCAGCTTGGGCAAAATGGGCGATGGGATTGTTCTCGTTAACGACCGGAAATCTGGCGGGCGTAGCAATGGCAGGAGCTGGTTTTGACTGGAAAAATATCCTGCTGAATTTAATCACTGTGTTAAGCGTTAGTACGATTATTGCTAGTTTGACGGGGATTGTTTTAGGGCCGCTGTACTTGGCTTTGTTGGGGTTGGGTGTTGGGGTTTTGCAAGCAGACGGAGCTCGCAAAGAGTTGGTGAAAGCTGCGAAAAAAGAGTTGGTGAAATATCTGCCGCAAGTGGCTCAGGAACAGTGGCAGCCGATTCACGATGCTGTGAAAGAGTGTTTTGATGTTTACGGGCGAGAAGTGGGCGATCGCATGAATGCGGATATTAATTCTCGGAAAGCTGAGTTAGATAATTTGCTGGAGCAAAAGGAATCTCGCGAGATTAATTGTCAGGCTGAATCTGAGCGGTTGAAAAAATTGGAGGCTGATGTTTCTGCCGAGTCGCAGAGTATTGAATCGCTATATCAAGCTTTCCTAGCATCAGCTAGATGAAATAAAACAACAATATGCAACAAACCGAAATTTATCAAGACCTGACCGACTATCTCAAATCAGCACTGGGTATTCTCGAACTTGACAAAAACTCCCAACTGTATCGAGATACCACCTCAATCTGCGACTATCTAGCCAAACCAACTTTTCAAGTTGCTGTCTTTGGCCCGTTTAATTATGGCAAGTCAACTTTGCTCAATGCAATGCTTGGAAATCGGGCTTTGCCGATCGACCTCGTGCCCACTACAGGTGCTGCCATTTATGTCAACTACGGCGAGGAATTGCACGCAAAAATAACCCTGAAAGACGGCACGGAAATTAGCGAACCGGGGACTGATGTTCTGAAACGCTACGCCATCCTTGACGACGCGAGACAAATGCGGGATGATGTCGCGGCCGTGAATGTTTACTGTCCCCATCCATTCCTGCAAACCGGTGTGGAATTGCTGGATTTACCGGGAACCAACGATCGGGAAGAACAGGATAATTTGGTTCGGGATAAATTGCTAACGGCTGATTTAGTTGTGCAGGTTTTAGATGCTCGCAAATTGATGACTTTAGGCGAACGGGAAAACTTGAGAGATTGGTTGAGCGATCGCAACATCAACACTGTACTCTTTGTTGCCAATTTTCTCAATCTACTCGAACCAGACGACCAAAAACAAGTGTACAATCGGTTGTTGTTTGTTGCCGAAAGTTTTCGCTCCAATTTGCCGAACAATATCAGCAATATCTACCGCGTCGATGCTTTGCCGGCTTTGAGGGCGAGGCTGAAAGGAGATGTGGCGGCCGCCCAAACTACAGGAATTGCCACCTTTGAATCGGCTTTGCAAAGTATTGTAGTTGCTCAACAGGAACAACTAGCAGTTAAGTTGCCCAGAATTGAAGCTATAGCTACTAAAATTTGCCAATCTCTCCGAGCCAAAGCTGAAACTGTCACCGCAGAAATAGCTGCTGCTCAACAAAAGCACAAAGACAAAATTGAAATTAAACAAAAAGCTGAAAAATTGATATCAAAAGGCTTTCAAGCCAGCGTTTCTGACTTCGAGATTTGGCTTTACCAGCCCACACTTTTGCAGCGCTATCAATCGGAAATGGCGCTGTCGCTCCAGGAAGGAAGTTTTGATGCGTGGAAGCTAAAATTTCAGCGAGAGGTCTTACATCAGCAGCAAACCATCGCAGAATGGGTAAATAAAGCTTGCGAATTCTTTGAGAAAGAACAGCCGATCGCCCTTTTGATTTCGTTTCCCCCAGCCCCACAAGTCAGCTTACCCGAACCGCCGCCACCTCCACCGCAAAAGTCGATCGAGGGCGAAGTGGCTCCAGTGGCGATCGCCACCGGCTTAGGTTGGCTATTGGGCGGGCCTGTGGGAGCCGCAGTAGTCGGCGGTGCTAGCTATATTTTGAATAAAAGAACAGGGTATGAAAAGCCGCCTGAATCGTCTGAAGCTTATCTAAATCAAGTAAAGGAAATTTGCAGCGAGGCTGCTAAAAACTATCTCGCTCGCTTCAGCACCGATACTTTTTCCATGCTGCAACACTACAAGGAAATCGCCGGAAAAGTTATCAGTTTTCAAGACAGCAAAGAACCGCTACAGACAAATATTCAGCAATACCAGATACAGTTAATCAATAATTTGTTAGAAAATATCGAATCCTGCCTTCAAATGACCAAATCTGTAATTAACGGCAAATGATCCGAACCGACATTTCGGCCAGTACGAATCTTTAAAACACCAATTTCTTTGCTGACTAGAAAGTGATCGATCGGAATATAAGCCAGCGGCATAAAAGTCGGCCAAGTCGGTAAAATGCCAAACCCCGATCGCGCATTTCGCAAATTTCCGGTTTTTACCATATTTTTGTAGAACGGCGACCACATTGTGGTATTTAAATCCCCAACCACAATCAGCGGATTTTTTATTTGGGCTGCATACTCGCCGATGGCTGCTAGCTGTTTATTGCGATTGATAAAACTCTCCTGTTTGACTGGCACAGTCGGATGAGCAAGAATCAGAGAAATGATTTTACCTTGAAATTTAACATCCGCCGACAAGCTCTTTCTTCGCGTTGAAAAGGCTTTAACCGAAGAATTTTCTAAAGGCAGCTTGCTGTATATTGCACTGCCAAATCTCTCAGATTCTTGCTGGGTAGAAGAGTAAGGAAAAATCTCGCTTAAAACCGATAACTGTTTTGCCCAAGTTGAGTTGACTTCCACAAAAACCGCGATATCAGGTTGTTCTGCTTTAACCAGCGATATCACCTCAGAATATCGCCGATTAGCCCTTAAAACATTTGAATGCAACATCCGCAAGTTGTGTCCGGGAGTTGCTCCGGCAACTGCTGGCGCTGGAAAATACCAAGGAACAATTTCCGCCAAATTAATAATAATGCAAAATGCGCTCACCAACAACCATATTTTTTTTGAGCGCACCAGAGCGAAGAATATAAAAGTAGAGAAACCCAGCAGCAGATATTGTAGTTTAAAATGAGAACTCAATTCAAAAAAAATGTTGAATTGTCCTAAATAACCGACTATTGACAATACGGCATTGACAGTTGCTGCGATAATAAACCATTTTAAAATTATGTGCTTCAAGCTAATATTTTTGTTGGGCGTGCTGTGCATCACTGCCCATTTGAGCTTAATTTTAAGGTCGTTGGTAATCGGCAATTTATCAATTTCTATTACCAGTTGTTCTGGCTGTTCCAACTGGCACCGCTTTTGATAAAACCTCACTAGCAAGCTATCTACCACAAAATAACTAACAGAATTGGCAACAAATCCTACAAATACCAACACACCTAAACCGATCAGCATACCAAAGGAACCGCCGACTTTGACCAAACCCGACCAAACGGCTGCATCACCTGTTTTTCCTGTAGCTAATATGGCGATAAAGAGCATTAAAGTCGGCAATCCGATGGTGATTGTGTTTCTGATTAATCTGTCCATTATACAATTTTATATTTTATATTTTAGAGGGAAATGAATGATGCAATTTCTATAGTCAGCACTACGGACTGGTTGACTTAATAACGGCTTGACAAAATAAATAGACTCCTTAATTCTCATATATTTCTAATGGTAAGTTGTCGGGGTCTCGGAAAAATGTAAACCTTTTTTCGGTAATTTCGTCAAGGCGAATTTCTTCTACTTCTACTTGTTGGGATTTTAAGTAAGCAACTGATGCTTCTATGTCCTCAACTGCAAAAGCTAAATGTCTCAAACCGCAGGCTTCAGGATTGTTAATTCTTTCAGGAGGATGGGGAAAGGAAAAAAGCTCGATGGTGTCGCCGTTTCCGACTCGCAAATCTAGTTTGTAAGAATTCCTCTCGGTTCGGAAAGTTTCTTTGATAATGGAACATCCCAATACTTCTACATAAAATTTTTTCGAGGCTTCGTAATCCGAGCAAATAATCGCCACATGATGTATTGCTTTTATTTTCATCTGAAAAAAGTTAGTTATAGCTGAAGGAAGAAGGAAGAAGGAAGGAAGAAGGAAGAAGCAGTAACAGCAATGGTTTCAGCCATTAAGAATGTCAATAGCGTCGGGCGTGGTTGCTATAGTTGGGTTTTTTTTCAACAGCACAGCACGCTATTGACAATTATATTTGACGATCGCAGACTCTGCGAGAAACCCTGCGAAATTCAGGGCGATCGCCCTTTATTTTCCCCCTTCCAAATCTTAATCTAAAAATTTCTGCAAAAAAAGTACCCTACTTTGATAAAATGAGAGTTTTGCAGTCAATCACCCAATTTGCATCTCAGGAGACAAGGATTATGGCCCGTATGTATTACGACACCGACGCGAACCTAGACCTCTTAGCCAACAAAACGATTGCTATCATCGGCTACGGTTCCCAAGGACACGCCCACGCGCTTAACCTCAAAGACAGTGGCATGAATGTGGTTGTCGGTTTGTATCCCGGTAGCAAATCTGCAGCCAAAGCAACCGACGCGGGTTTAACAGTTCACCCGGTAGACAAAGCAGCCGCCGCCGCTGACTTCATCATGATTTTATTGCCCGATGAAGTTCAAAAAACTATTTACAAAGAACAAATCGAACCGAACCTTTCTGAAGGAAATGTTTTAGCATTTGCTCACGGTTTTAACATTCACTTCGGCCAAGTTGTTCCCCCTGCCAATGTAGACGTAGTAATGGTTGCCCCCAAAGGCCCTGGACACTTGGTGCGACGGACTTACGAACAAGGGGAAGGTGTTCCGAGTTTGTTTGCAGTATATCAAGATGCTTCCGGTCAAGCGCGCGATCGGGCAATGGCCTATGCTAAAGGTATCGGTGGCACCAGAGCTGGCATCCTGGAAACCACTTTCCGCGAAGAAACAGAAACGGATCTTTTTGGCGAACAAGTAGTTTTGTGCGGCGGTTTGAGCGCATTAATTAAAGCTGGATTTGAAACTTTAGTTGACGCCGGATACCAACCGGAATTAGCTTATTTTGAATGTTTGCACGAAGTTAAACTTATCGTTGACTTAATAGTAGAAGGAGGCCTCGCCAAAATGCGCGACAGCATCTCCAATACCGCAGAATACGGCGATTTAACTCGCGGCCCCCGCATCGTTACGGATCAAACCCGCGCCGAAATGCGGAAAATTCTCAGCGAAATTCAATCCGGTCAATTTGCCCGCGAATTCGTTCTGGAAAACCAAGCTGGCAAACCAGGTTTTACCTCCATGCGCCGTCAGGAAGCAGAACATCCTATTGAAGAAGTTGGTAAAGATTTGCGAGCTATGTTTAGCTGGTTGAAAAAGCAAGCCTAATCAATTTTAGATTTTAGATTTTAGATTTTAGATGGGAAGACCAATCTAAAACAGCCCTGGAGGCATAACCTCTATCTGTAGGGTGTGCAATGCACACCTTACCGCTGGGAGGAAAATCTAAAATCTTAAGTTTAATCGATTACAGATTAGAGAGTGGATAAAAAATCTCTAATCTACAATCCAAAATCTAAAATCGTACTGTTGGGTTTCGCTTCGCTTAACCCAACCTACAATACTACAAGAAAATGGCTAGGTATTGTTAGAGAAACCGGGTTTGTCGTTGGTAGCTCAAAACTATCGACTCGGGCTAGGACTTTTTTGCAATTTATCAATATCCTGTTGCCTTTTCTCGTTGAAATCTCTCGGCCTCAACCAATCTGGCCACAACCCGACGAAGAACTTTCGGCTTGCCACGCTAGTATCTCTTACAGGTTTGGGGAGAAAAGTTAAAGTGTCACCGTAAAGGGTAAATAGGGCTGCCAACAGAAGCAATAACGGGATAAGATTTTTTTTAGGCATCGCAGTTTGGGAGTAGAGTTTGTGGAAGCAGTTTGTTATATTTTGCCCTTGCACGGAAAAAATATATCAGAAACAGCTTAAGAAAAAAATACACCCTTCGGGGCTAAGCGGCCGCCCATACAAAAGGAAAAGCTGCTAGTCGTAATATCGTTTCCGCTGACATCGGAATCATAATTTTCCGAGTGCCG
This sequence comes from Microcoleus sp. D3_18_C4, assembly GCF_036702355.1. NCBI lineage: Bacteria > Bacillati > Cyanobacteriota > Cyanophyceae > Oscillatoriales > Microcoleaceae > Microcoleus > Microcoleus sp. D3_18_C4. The sequence goes on along the minus strand of NZ_JAUBTF010000019.1, from coordinate 70,510 downwards.
TGGGAGCTTCCCGTGTGGCTCCGTGCTCTCAGGAGCGACCGAGAAGACGCACTCAATTATAATTTCCATATCACCTTATTTGATATTACTACAACTCTTAAGAATTAGTTATTAGCTGAGGACTAATGATTAATTACTAATCACTACTTATTCCCTTTAAGAAAAGTTTGCACTACTGCATTAGTTTCAGAGGAAATTTCTGTTACTAGCCGCACCGGGATTGCCGATGTGGAAGCAAATTGCGCGTATTCTGGTGTTAGAAAAACTGCATATTTATCAGCTTCAGCAGTTAGTTGCGCGGCGGTAGCCAAACTTACAGCTTTAATATAATTGCGTATGCTAACAGCTTGGTCGCCGACTACTTCATCCCCGGTAATTACTGTACTCGGTCTACGAATCTGGTTTAAAGTTGTACTGGGATCTTTGACACTTAAATGGGTTCCTCCTACCAAACCAACTAGCCATTTAGGAGATGGAATTTTCGGAAAGCCTGCAATTTGTTCGGCTAAGGCGGGAGTTGTTTTGTCGGCAGAAGATGCTACTATTAAGGTGGGAATTTGAATTGCACTTAAACCTGTTTCTCCAAATAATAATGATGTGATCGGATTCATGGCGATCGCCCTTTTAATCCTCCCATCCCGCAACTGATACCGTTCTTCGGGCAATCCGGCCGCCGCGCACTGAATGCCTTCGCCTAAGCTGAACCCAATCAAATCCCCCTGACACCTTTGTTTGAGTCCGCTCAATTGCAGTTCGGCGCCGGCCAAGGACAAGGCTGTAGCGCCCCCAAATGAATAGCCAATTATTACCGATCGGTCGATCGCCATTCTCCCCTGCAAGTTATCATCAGTTTGGTTCAATTTTGTCAGTTCGTCGAGTACAAAACTGATGTCTTTGGGACGGTCTAAAAACTCTTGAGGAGCTAGCAAGGGACACTTCCCCGCCATCGCAGCATTGGTATTCGTCTCGTTGCTGCCCGGATGTTCTAAAGCTGCTACTACATAGCCGTGAGACGCCAAATGCTCGGCTAAGTAGCGCAAATCCGTGCGGACGGAACCCAACCCGTGAGAAAAGACGATCGTCGGTTTGTCGGCTGTCGCAGCTTCCGACCAATACACATCAACTGGAATAAGTCGATTGCGGGCACTATCGTTCAAATCTAGCGCCCGTACCTGCACCAAATTAGGGCCGGGCTGGGTTGGATCGAAAGGCAGCTTAAACGCCGGTTTAACCGCTGCTAACTGAGGTGCGATCGCCGCCATAAAGCGCTGAGTTTGCCAAAAACTGGCATTCATATTTCCCAAAACTGTGAAAGCTCGATCGAGATCCACCACTACTCGCGAGCTCGGATAAGATTCAATGAAACTCAATACCGATAAGCCTTCCGGCGCGTTTGCTCCCTGCACCAAAGCCGCTCGCAGCGCTTCCACACCGGCACCGTCGCGCCTGGGTATCACTGTAGTCAAATCCGTCAGGATGGCAGTCCCGATGCCCGTATTTAGCAAGTTGCTCAGACCTACTACATTGAGGGGAATTTTCGCTTGCAGCGCCCGAAAAATTTTACTCCGCTGTTCCTCAGACAGGAGATTGGCATAAGCTTGCAGTCTGGCGGGGACTTTTCCTGTTTCTGCGAGTTCGCGCAAATCCGCCACCGATATTGACGATTCTAAAATACCTTTGCGGACAACAACCGTTTCTGCTGCTTTTACAGAGGATGTCGCGCCACTCAAAGGGCTGATCGAAATCGAACCCAAAACACTCGCCACTGAAGAAAACCATCTGAAATTTGGTCTGATGCTCATTTTTACCTTATTGAACTAGAGGGGGTAGATCACCATATTCTCAAAATTCTCCCAGATACCGAGATATTGTTCTAGATGCCGAGAAATTGCCTCCATCGGGGTGCGATCGGCAAAGCCTCTACGCATATTTACTGGCCGATCGCACATTCCGTACCTAAGTGCACTTCTTGTGCGGGTGCTAATGATGATGAGTTGAAGGATTTTTTAATCGGCAGCCCAAAAAATACCAACTTCGCGAGTGAAAAGAGCGATGTAGTGTATTTCTGAACCGCGCAAGGGTGCGGAAATTTTGCTAGCAATTCCGTTGGATTAGGATTAAATATAAGACTTACACAATTGTCAGAAATAGGGCTTAAATTTTAGGTATGTAGTTGCGCTTGTGCGCTCTTTCTTAGCTTAGGAAAGAGCGAGTCTCTCGCAACTCTAGCGGTTCTCAAGCGTGGTGAGGTATGGGGGCGAACCCTATGCCCTATGCCCTATGCCCTATGCCTATGCCCTATGCCCGCCAGATCACCTCATGTTACTGAGAAAGGCTATACATACCTTTGTTTAATTTGCCCGTTGGCTTTAGTCCTAAAATATTAACCGCAGATGAATGCAGATTCATAACATAATCTGCGGTTAAACTCTTCCTCAAGATACAGGAAAATAAACAACAAGCATCGAAATGTTTTGGTGAGTGCGGGCGATCGCTTCCGGTTCTTTGAGAGTTCCCGGTTTTTCCCACAAATTTTGTTGCTGAGAAATTGTTGTTAAAATCAGCAAATCGTGTTCTAACAAATTCTGCGAAACTAACTTGATAAAATTTCCCCGAACCCGATTTACTGGTATCTCAGAGAGAATTCCCACCTCCGCCGCACTTTGGTTGCTTTGTTCCCGTTTTGTCGCCACCAACAACACTTGCAAACTCGCCTTGAGTTCCTCGGCCAAACTCTTAGCAATATCCACGGTTTCCTGAAATCCAAACCGAGTCAACTCGCTGTCAGTTACCGCCAAAATAACTCTGGCTGTATTCTGGAGAGGATCGGGAAATCGAGCAATCAGTACGGGTACGGACGATCGCCTTACCACATTGTCAATGATGCTGCCAAAAAAATTGTCGCGAGTCGTAGAAAATCCCTTCCAACCGCAAACAATTAAACTAGCCTCGCGTTCGGTTGCACTCCGTAGGATTCCGCGATCGATCGCATCATCTATCCTTGCGATCGGTTCAACCGCACAAGCAGCGGCATGGGCGACAGTTTCCGCAGCCGTCAAAAGTTGAGTTTGCTGCATTTTATCTGCCGGTGAAATTGCTTCCCCGCGATCGGACAAAATATGCAGCGGTAGCAAAGTTCCCTGAGATGTTTTTGCTAAAATCAAAGCCAAACGCAGCAAATTATCTTCCGTATTCGGATTAGCAACAGGCACTAAAACTCGGTCTCCCCAGGAATGCTTTCCTGAAGTAGCAGTCGGTAAACTTGACCCCGGCTGCTGCATTTCTTGACCCCACCGAGATACAATCCAAGGAGAAGCGACACAAGTTACTAAAATCATGGCAATGATGCCGTTCACCGTTTCAGTATCGACCAATTTAATGTCAAAAGCAACCGTAATCGCAGCCAAAGTAGAAGCAGCTTGAGCAACAGAAAGACCGAACATTACCATAATGTTGGGAAACTCAAAACGAAATAATTTCCCCGGTAGCCAAGCTGCCAAAAACTTGCTCACCACCTCTGCTAAAATCATCACTGCCGCCACCAACAAAGACTGCGGCTGCTTCACCAAAATTAGCGGGTCAATTAACATCCCCACAGAAATCAGAAAAAACGGCACAAACAGCGTATTGCCAATAAACTCAATCCGATTCATCAGCGGACTCATTTTGGGAATAATTTGAGTAATGGCAATTCCCGATAAAAATGCACCAATAATTGCCTCAATCTCAATTAGTTCTGCTGCGTAAGAAACTAGAAATAGGGTAGCCAGTACAAATATAAATTCGGCATTCTCGTCGTGGCCGAATTTCTTAAAGAACCAGCGACCGATTTTGGGGACTCCCCACAAAGTAGCAAAAGTATAGATAGCAAGAGATGGAATGAGAACCAGCCAAAAATCGAGCGTGAGATTTCCTTTGTAAGCTTTGACAACAATTGCCAGCACCAACAGTCCCAACACATTGGTAATTAAAGTTCCGCCCAAAGTCGCAGTAATAGTCTGAGTTCGCATCAATCCCAATTTGGTGAGAATTGGCAGCGCTAAAAGCGTGTGCGTAGCAAAACAAGAAGCGACTAAAATTGCAGCCAGCCAGCTATATCCCAACAGCAGCATTGCTCCTGTCCCCAATATCATCGGTAGCGAAAAAGTAGCCAGCCCAAATATGACCGCTTTGTCCGCATTGAGTTTGAGGTCGTCGAGGCTAGTTTCCAGTCCCGCTAGGAACATTAAAAACAGCAATCCTACAGTACCTAACAAAACAATAGTAGCGTCCCGTTGCAGCAAATTGAGACCGTTTGGCCCTACAATTACGCCAGCAATAATTAAACCGACTATTCCCGGCAGTCGCAAGCGCTCAAATACCAGCGGTGCGATTAGCATGATTGCTAAAAGAACCAGGAAAACGGGAACGGGAGCGGTAATCGGGCCGGAAGTTAACATGAATGTCACCCTAAATATTGGCAGCGAACTGCTACCATATTTAAAAGGAAATAATCAAAATGTCTATCAATCTAAAGAGGTATTATCAATAAATTACAGCGTAATTGGTAATAAGTATGACTGGGCGATCAACTCGGTTTATTAGTCAAATATGGGATGGCTGACTAGAAAATTATGCAATAAACCGGATTTTTTGTTCGCCGCACACAAGTCCTGATTTGGCATACCCATAAAAAAGGGAAACGTGCTTTTATTTCTTGCTCTTCCCTATTTAAAATCTAAAACGGGGAAAGGTTTCGCCGCTTCCATCTGCGCCGCTAAAGCAATTAAAGTAGCTTCCGCCGCAGGCCGCCCGATAATTTGAATTCCCACGGGCAAACCATTGTTATCTAAAATGGCAGGAAGTGCGATCGCAGGCAAACCACTAGCATTAAACGGCGGACAAGGAGCAACCCAATTAATAATTCGCTGCAAAGTTTCTTCAAAGCTCAAATCCGCCCACTCCCCAACCCGGATTGGCGAGTGCATATAAGTCGGCAAAACTAACACATCAAATTTTTCAAAGAATCCCACAATCCGCCGTGAAATCACCTGCATTTGATTCACCGCCCGCAAATATTCCCCAGCGGAAATAGTTCTTTCTAACAGCCAGCGATTCATCGGTTCCAAAGCAGGGCCTGGAATGCCGCTTGCCGCCGCCCCAGACTGCCAAATTGCGATAAACGGTTCGATTAAACCCGTAAAATCAGGACATCCCGGTTCGACATCGTGACCCAAATCTGTCAGTAACTTGACGGTTTCGAGTACCGCTTGCTGACAGATAGCCGAAGCCTCGCCCACAGGGGAAATACTGGTAGAAAAAGCAATTCGTAGCTTGCCTAACTCTTGAGTGGAAGCTTCTAAAAACGTCGGATTTGAATCTGGTAGCCAGTACGGATCGCCTGTTGTGTAGCCTGACATTACATCCAAAAGTGCGGCGGCGTCAGCTACAGTGCGCGCCAGGGGGCCGTTGGCAGAAATGCCGCTGAGGTAATCTCCGACGGGGGCCCAGGAAACTCGCCCCCGGGATGGTTTAATGCCCACTAAACCGCAGCAGGAAGCTGGGCCTCGGATCGAACCGCCACCGTCTGAACCTTGGGCGATCGCGCATAAACCCGCCGCTACAGCCGCCGCTGAGCCGCCGCTGGAACCTCCGGGCGTATACTCTAAATTCCAGGGATTGCGCGCCCGCAGGAAACCTGGGGGTTCGGTGTAAGGCAATGAGCCAATTTGAGAGGTTGCTGTTTTGCCCAGAATGTTAAATCCCGCTGCTTCGATCCGCCATACCACTGACTCGCTGTAGTTAGATATGTTATTCACCAAAGCTTGAGTGCCATAGGTACAGGGAACGCCGGCAACTGGTGTCAAGTCTTTAATCGCAATTGGTACTCCGAAAAAAGGTGGCAATTCCTGTGGCTTGTTTAAGCCAGCTAGTTGCTCGGTTTGAGATTTAGCCAGGGCGATCGCCCGATCGGCGGTTACTGTAAAATAACTGCCAAGCTGAGGGTTTAATCGATCGATCCGTTCCAAGTAAAGATTGACAATTTCTAAAGGCGACACTTCCAGGGCGCGAATCGACTTCGCCAACTCCAGAGCAGGAGTAAAAGCCCGATCGACAGAATTCATCCGTTTAACTCCTTAATAGTTGGGCAAAGTATAATTTAATACTGTTGAGTTGCTGCAAACTCTTTTCCTTAAGAAATTTATCCAAAAAAGTCAAAAGTCCATATGTGATCATATATCGAGAGTGATGGCATCCTCCAATTGGCAGAATATTTCCTTAGTAGTGCAGCACTACGACCCTATCTTGGGATAGACTGAGAACAACAGTTAAGCTTTTGTGCAAGACGCGCACAATGGCGATCGGCATTGTTCAACTCCCACAAATCATCTGTTCGAGTCAGCCTTCTCACCAACTTAAGGTAGCGCATATGACACAACAGCATCCGCCAGCTCCTCGCCCGCCCGTACCCGGAGCTCCCCCACCGCCAGGAATGCCCCGCCCTCCAGCTCCAGGGATGCCCCCCAGAGCAGCAGGAATGCCGCCAGCACCGCCGCCTGCCGCACCAGCACCAGCAGCGCCACCCGCACCAGCGCCGCAATCCTTCGCCACACCTAAAAGCCACAGCTCTAGCAGCGGCGGAGTTCCGAGTTTGAAAGAGCTAGTAATCCGAGCCAAAGATGAAGGAGTATCCGACCTTCACCTCGGAGTAAACGAAGTTCCCCGCTTCCGCACCCGGGGCGAGATTGCCGACATCGGCTATCCACCGACCGATTTAGATACGTTTTTTGGCTGGTTGCGGGAGTGCATGAGCGATGAAGAAATTGAAATTTTCCAAAAAACTCTAGACTTTGACGGCGCTTTCGACTTCGGGTTCGTCCGCATTCGGATTAGTTGCATGGACTCCTTGGCCGGCCCGGCAATGGTGCTGCGGCTAATTCCTGCCAAAATAATGACACTGGAGGAATTGAAACTGCCGGAGGTCTTTAGAAAAATATGTGGCTACCACAAAGGGCTGATTTTGGTAACAGGCCCGACAGGTTCGGGTAAGTCTACCACCTTGGCCGCGATGATCGACTACATCAATAAGAATAAAGCCTACAACATCATCACGATCGAAGACCCCGTAGAATTCGTACACGAAAGCAAAAAATCCTTGATTAAGCACCGGGAAGTCGGCAGGCACACCCTCAAGTTTATGAGCGCTCTCAAAGGCGCTCTGCGACAAGACCCGGATATGCTGCTAGTAGGAGAAATTCGGGACAGAGAGACGGTGGAAATCGCCCTCAAAGCCTCTCAAACCGGTCACTTAGTTGCAGGAACCCTGCACACCAACAGTGCGGTTAAGACCCTGAACCGGATTCTTGATATGTTCGGGGCGGAAGAACAGGATGCCATACGGGTTTCAATTTCCGAATCCCTAGTGGCGATTATTGCTCAACTGCTGTGCAAAACCACAGACGGAAAGCGGGCTGCTTTCCACGACGTTATGATCAATACCGACGTGGTTAAGGAATACATTCTGAAGGGCCAGAATGAGGAAATCAATCAAATCATGATCAAAGATACTTATGAAGGCATGACGACGATGAATAAGTCGCTCTACGGCCTTTATCAAGAAGGTCGGATTACTGAAGAACTTTGTGTAGAGAACTCGCCGTTTCCGAACGAAATGGCTCAGATGCTCCGAGGTCGAGTCTAAAGGTCGAGTGTTAACAGTTAACTGTTAACAGTTAACTGTTAACTGTTAACAGTTATTGGTGTACTGAATTGAAAGTCGATCGCCCGATTTTGCCAGAAATTTTTAAAGGCATTGCGCTGTTTACACCAGGGGGAGACTTAATCTATTGCATAGACCCGCACAAGCAAACTCGCTGGCATTTGCAGTTGTGCGTAGCTCTACAGGAGCTCCTCGGTTTGTCGGAACCCCCGCATTTTCTGATACCTTGCTACACGGCAACCGTTGACTCCTGGCTCGATCCAGGCGATCGGCAGGTGCGGGTTGTTGCCGAGGCTTACCCCCCCGTGCTGCGACATCAAACGCTGCTGAACGCCATTTTTGGGACTGGCGACTTAGTGTGGCATCCCCGGAGCGAAGAAATGTGCGAACCGATGGCGATTGCTACTTATCACGAAGAATTCCCCGAACTTTGGGAAAATCACGACTTAGTTGTACAGTATGCCAGCCCCGAAGCTCGATCGGACTGGAGCAGTTCCATAGTAACTCCCTTGGGCTTTCCGCAAGCGCAGCAAACTCGGCTTCCCAAACCAACAGCACTCACCCCACCGCCACAAACTCAAGGGTACGTTTTGCGTCTGTTTGTTTCCGGCAGCAACCCCAGCACCGAACGCACCCTAGAAACTTTACACCAGTTCTTAGAGAAATGCCTCGATCGTCCCTACACTTTAAAAGTAATTGATGTTTTGAAACATCCAGACCAAGCTGAGGCAGATCAGATTTCAGCAACTCCTACTTTGATTAAAATCTGGCCGAAACCCGTGCGACGAATTGTCGGCGAATTGAACGATGATGAAAAAATAGTACGGCTGCTGAGCTATTCGGAATTTTAGATGGGGGCGAGGATTTTTGCGATTATTTAATACGGGCGATCGCGGTGTTAGTAGCGATGGAATTCACAACATTTAATAATTCAGTCCTGGACGCAAAAAGTGGTTTGGCGTTCTACTTATATCGGTTAGGTGTTCTTTGGCCGTACACCCTAAATATAGAGGTTCTCCATCTAGGAGTGAATTGCGGGTAAGGCACTACACTCACCGCGAATAATTAGAGTAACTTACTTGGCTGGAAAATTGTGGTAAGGTGCGCCGAAGAGCACCCTACTTTACCACAATCAATCGGGCAATCAGGAGAATTGAGAACCGTGCCTGATGTCAAAAAGATCGATCGACTTAATCAGGAAAACAAACCTCCGGAGGACACAAACTCGGGAAATCCAAAGTTGTGACTTCCAGCGTATCCAACTCAACTCGCCGAATCACATGATTGTTCGTATCAGCAACAAACAAATGAGGCCCGATCGCACTCAACCCTGAAGGTTCAAAAAATCGAGCCTTGAGACCTTTAGCATCAACCAAACCTGCTGTACCATCTCCAATCATTGTTCTGCACGTACCGCCCCGGTGGTCGATCCGCTTAATTTTGTGATTGTAAGTATCAGCCACCCAGAGGTAATTTTGAGCGTATTCAACACCCAAACAGTGCTGCAACCTTACCTCCTCAGCGCGACCATCTTTATCCCCAAAACCAAACAATTCACCGCTACCGCAAACTGTACGCACCTTCGGGTCTTCATCTATACCCACAGCACGAATCGAACTAATTTCGCTGTCGGCAACAAACAACTCCGATCGATCCGTAGACAGGCCGCTGGGCTGAGAAAAAGCAGATTCTGCAAGATTCCCGTCCACACAGGATTCTCGACCGATACCCGCATAAGTGGCGATCGTGCCAGTGTCTAACTGCATTTCCCAAATTTGGTGGGAACCCGCCATTGCAATAAAAAGCCTATTTCCAACTCTTTCTAAATCCCAAGGCGAATTCAATTGCGTTTCTAAAGCCTTGCCACTGCGGGGTGAAATTTCGTGACTTTGTTCGCCCGTACCAGCAACAGTTTCTACCCGTTGAGTCGTAAAATCAATCTTTCTGAGAGCATGATTTTCCGTATCAGCAACATATAGAATTTGACTTTCTGCATCAAAAGCCATACCTTGAGGTGCAAAAAACTCAGCCTCTTCAAAGTCCCCATCAGTTAAACCCGGTTGGCCACTACCGATGACGTGCAGCACCTCACCTTCGAGGGTGCTGACAACAATCCTATTGTGGCCGGAATCGGCAATAAATAAGCAAGAACCGACTAAGTTTTGTATGACTGAATTAGCAGGCCCTGGCAATACAGTTTCATCTACAGATTCATTTTCCTGACTCATTTCCCCCAAAAGCGCAACCTGTTGGTGGAAATGTTTGGCCTCCGTTGCAGCGATCGCAAATGCCAGCACTTTTCCGGGAAAAGCCAATGGTGTTGATACAGGTTTGCGCTGTTTTTCTAAGCTAAAACGCAGTTCTTTAAAGTTAAGTGCATTTTTATCTTTGTATTCAGCAATTAACTTGCCAACTAACTCGTCAAGTGCTTCTCTATTGCCTTCGCCGGAAACAAAGCCAACGACATAACTTTCAGGATCGATAACCATTAAAGTCGGCCAAGCGCGAACCGCGTAGCTTTGCCAAACTTTCATGCCGCTGTCAACGATTACAGGATGTTCGATATCGTAGCGGAGGATAGCTTGGCGGATGTTTTCTACTTCTTTTTCGTTTTCAAATTTAGCCGAGTGAACGCCGATAACCGTGAGGGAATCTTTATATTTTTGTTCGAGGTATTTTAAGTCTGGGAGGACGTGCAAGCAATTGATGCAGCAGTACGTCCAGAAGTCGAGGAGGACGACCCGACCTTTTAAGGATTCAATGGATAAAGGTTTCTCGGTGTTTAGCCAGGGGTAGTTTCCGGGGAATTCTGGTGCTCTGACGCGAGGCATGGCATCTCCTGGGTAGGACGTGAATGATTTTTTTACTTCTTTAATTTAGCGGGAAGTTTAGCGGCATGGGGAAAAAGCGGGTTAAACAATGGCTTGTGGTACAGGTCGGAGTGCCTGTACCACAAGAGGGGGCGAGGGGTGCGATCGGGCTTCACTGTCCTTCCTGCGTATAAATACTCAAAAAAGCCCTATAGAATTAACTTCTAAAAATCTTAGCCAAGATGCTTGACATCCCTGGCTGGTCAGTTTAAGCTATCTCTAGGAACCTTAGCCAAGGTTTTTAGGAATCAGCCTATGTCTAAAATTATCTACGATGTCATCCAGCGTTTTGAGATAGAAAACGGCGTACCCCGCCTGATTTCAACCAATATTCAAGTGATTGAAGGCGGCGAAGATTTGATGTCTTTAGCTGTGAGTTTACTCAAGCAACTTGGTTTCTATGACAAGTTTGAGGAAAAGCGAACCTCTCAATATATAGGATACAGACTTAAAAACCCGAGGAAAGGAGATAAGCGCTATCAACTTGTTTTAGCTCAGCGGAAAGAGGGTTTATGTATTTCTATTCCCCAAGACATATTAGAACCATATCTACTCACAATTAAGTGTTATGTTGACTTGGAAGAAGAACAGGTTATAGATGAAACACTAATAGCCCGTTATTGGATATTACCTAGTAAGAGAGACATTTTTTTTAATTACATGACCGAAAAGGTTGGGCCTCTGCCTCTTTTCGAGTCATATAGACTAAAAATGGAATACCAGACTAAAGGAGATATTTACCGAAATTCTTACGATCCAACGCTTTTTCCAATCGAAATCATGGGTGAATTTAAAGCAGATACTTTAAGCGATGACCAATCTTCTCTAATAGTTAATTCCGATAAACTCTTTCCCTACGCATGGCAGGTTTCTATCAGTTCAACTGAAGTTCTAGAAGAGTTCCTGGGTCACTTTGCAAAAATTCTCATGGAGGCACAATAATGTCTGTCAAAGCCAAAAGACTGGTCAACCCTTACGAAGAAAGAATGCTTGAGTTTCTTCATACCTGTGTAGATAACAACTATAAAATCCATACACAGGTGGGCTTATCCCAAATTTGCGAACAAGTTAGCAACCTTGACTGGGAACTAAAAAAGTTTTTATGTAGCCCCAGTGCTGTGGATGCTCTAATCACAGACTTGAACTACAATCCTTGCCTAGTAGTAGAGTTTCAGTCTCAATACCACGATAGCGCAGAAGCGAGAGAGCGCGATCGCAAAAAAGCTACTTTACTTGAGTTTGCCAAAGTTCCCTTAATTTACTCGCGGGTAAAAAAGTGTGGTTTGTTATATCTCTCGTCTCCAGATAAAGAAGTAGTTTTAAATTTATTCACAGGAGAAGACAGGGAAGAGGCCCAAGCGCTAATCAGGCGGTATTGTATGGAATCAGTCGCGCCTCAAGTTCAGCTTATAGCTTGGTAAGTAGGAATAGTTAGGTTATGTCCGAAAATACCAAGCTAATTAATATATGGCTTCCACGCCGGGTTCACCAACAATATAGTCTTCTTGTTTATTCCAAATTTTATCCTTGGTTTTCCCTGCTGTTATTTTCCAAAATAACCAATACACCGTTAATTTTTTTCTGGTCGATCGCACTTGCGATCGAGTTAACCCAGAGATTGATATTCTGCGGTTCTCCTTGCAAAGGCAATCTTGACGCGATCGCAGTAATATTGTTCTCATTTGAGTGGTAGACGGATTGTAAATGTACTGCCTTTTCCTAACTCACTCTGGACTTGAATGGTGCCTTGATGAGCCACTGCGATCGCATTTGCAATCGATAGCCCTAATCCAGCACCACCCGTGGCTCTAGAACGATCGCTCTGCACTCGGTAGAAACGATCAAAAATTCGCGTTTGTTCGGCTGGGTTGATACCAACACCTGTATCTTGAACTTGAATTATGGCTTCCGTGTCGGTGCAATCGAGGATGGCAAGGATTAGCCCTCCTGGGGGAGTGTAGTTAATAGCGTTGGTAATTAAATTCGTCACCATTCGGTAAAGTTGGGCTTCATCCCCAAGAATTACAACGGCTCGCGAAGCACGAATTTCTAACTTCAATTCCACCTCAGCCACCATTGCTAAACCTGCAAGTTCTTCTACTAAATCGCCGATCAGATAGTTGAAACAGCAATGCTGCAATTGAGTCGGAATCTGTTGTTGCTCAAGTCTACAAATAAACAATAAATCTTTTACTAACCTAGAAAGGCGGATGTTTTGTCGTTCGATAATATCCAGGTTTTGACTAACCTCGGGTAAATCTTCAGCCAGACGAGTATCCTCAACAGTAGCCTGAATTACAGCCAGAGGCGTTCGCAATTCATGAGCGGCATCGGAGGTGAATTGTTGCATCTGGCGATAGGACTGATAAATTGGTCGCATCGCTAATCCAGATAACCACCAACTCGCTCCTCCCACTAGCAGCATGACCAAGGGTAAGCCTAAAAAGAGCAACAATCGCAAAGTGCTCAGATAAGCATCCCATTCTTTGAGCGATCGCCCAATTTGCATATAACCCCAAGGCAAACCGCTGTTTGTTCTTAGTAATAGAGAAATTTGATAAAAGCGATCGCCATTAGAAAGATGCAGAATTTGCCAAAACTCATTTGGTGCAAAGTTTTCTAATACATCCGGCTGCTCTCCAACCTTCCCTAATATTTCCCCAGATTGGCCTAAAAAGCGGAGATAATATCCCTCCTGCTGAAACACCCTAGCAGTATGTCGCGCCCCGTCATTGCCTGAAGAGTAACAGTTTTCATTCCACAGACACAAACCTGGCAAAATAGTTTTCAAGCTGGATGAAATCTGTCCCGGTTGTTGTAATTGTGGTTCGATAGTGTCATGCAGCGTTCCGGCTAAGGACTGTAGTTTTTGCTGAAGAATGTATCGCTGCGTGTGAAACACAACCTGATAGACTGCAACACCGCATATACCTAACAACAACCCAATGACGATCGCATACCAGCCCGCAAGTTGCCTGCGGGTGCGGTTAAATAGTTTGTTGGAGTGCATATTACTTGTTCAAGCGATACCCGAATCCATGAACCGTTTCAATCATCCCGTCACAGCCATAATCTGCCAGCTTGCGGCGCAACAGACGAATTCTAGCAGCAACTACATTGCTCATCGGGTCAGTATCGACATCCCAAAGCCGAGTCAAAAGTCGATCGCGCGTGAGGATTTGGTTCGGATGCTGCATGAAATATTCCAGTAACCGAAACTCATTAGCCGTCAGAGGAATCACCCTTAGCTGTCCTTCGTCATCGGTAGTACAGATGATGGATTTAGTATAGTCAAGCAGCAATCGCCCCGCCTCAAGTTGGGCAGGATTGAAATATGGCGACTGTTCTGGCGACAAACTCCGTCCCCGTCGCTGGAGAGCCCGCAACCGAGCTAACAACTCCGCTTTCACAAATGGTTTCATCAGATAGTCATCAGCCCCAGCATCCAGCCCAGCTACCATATCCTCCGTGCGATCTTTTGCCGTCAACATCAAAACGGGTAAAGGATTATTCTGCCGGCGCAAACGTTGGCACAGTTCCAGCCCAGAAGTTCCCGGTAGCAACCAGTCAAAAATCGCCACCGTGTACTCCGTCCATTGGTCTTCCAGATAGTTCCAAGCAGTTGTGCCATCTTGCACCCAATCCACCAGGTACTTTTCTCGGCTCAAGGTGCGTTGCACAATAGCACCCAAATCGGGTTCGTCTTCCGCCAGCAGAATTCTCATTTTATTGCAACCTCGTCCTCTTTCGTTGGTGTCTGCTCAATGCCATAGTTTCTCAACCCGGTTGCTTCCATAATCCGTTTAGGCATCAGAAACTTCCCAAATCGAGCATACAATGCAGGTAGAACCAGTAGGGTGAGAGCAGTTGAGGTAAAGAGTCCGCCTAGGACAACGATCGCCAAAGGCTGCAACAATTCCTTACCAGCCCCACCGCTTAAGACCAGGGGAACCATCCCCAATGCCGAGGTGAGTGCTGTCATCAGAATCGCCAGCAACCGTTCCATCGAGCCTTCCACAATGACTTTGGGAAGCGGCATTCCTTGCGCCATTTTGGTGTTGTAGTTGTCTACGAGCAGCAATCCATTGCGCGTCGCCACGCCAAACAGCGTCACAAAGCCCACCATTGACGGAACTGAGATAACGCCGCCCGTCAGCAGGACTGAGATAACACCCCCTACCAGTGCCAATGGTAAGTTAATCATCACCATCAGCATGGCAGGAACGGATTTCACAGTGAAGTACATCAATACTGCGATCGCCACCACCGCTAATATTCCGAAAATTAGGAAGTTTTGAGCAGCGCGTTGTTCCGACTCATATTGTCCGCCGTACTGAATATAGTAGTCTTGGGGCAGTTGCACTGATTGCTTAACCTTGGCGCGAATGTCATCGACGACCGAACCAACATCGCGTCCCTGTACGTTGGCTGACACTACAATTAAACGCGAGACATTTTCTCGGTTAATCGTGTTTGGTCCATTGCCAAACTCAACCTTTGCCACTTGCGAAAGCGGGATGATTTGACCTGTTGGGGCATTAACTTGGAGGTTGCGAATCGTGTTGAGATTGCGACGGGCTGATTCGTTGACCCAAACCAACACATCGACCAACTGTTGACCATCGGGCACTTGAGCAACCACGCGACCATTCAGGGCTGTTTCCGTGAAATCGGACAATTGGGCGATCGTCAATCCGTAGCGAGCGGCTGCATCTCGGTTAAATTGAATTTGTACTTGACGGATCGGTATTTGGGGCTCAAGCTGAAGGTCTACCAATCCCTTCACGTCTTTCATTGTCGTTTCGATTTGTTCTCCAATGCGGCGTAGTTCTTGTAAATCGTTGCCGAATACTTTAATGGCGATCGCACTCCTGACCCCCGACAACACTTCATCCATCCTGTGACTGATAAATCCACCGACATTGGTGGCAACTCCCGGAAACTGACCCAATGCCTCCCGCAAGGCTTCAATCGAGGCAGGACGGTTTTGCATCGCAGCTTCACTCAGTTCCACGTCCAAGTGTGCCAAGTTCACCGATGCGGCATCCGGGTCGCCCGGAGCACGCCCTGCCCGGAGTTGTACTGATTCAAATCGGGGGTCATCCTTAAGGGCGGTTTGAATCGCTAAGCCAACGCGATTGGTTGCTTCGAGTGAGGAACCCGGATAAAGGGCGATCGCATTCATTAGCGATCGTTCCTGGAACGTAGGCAGAAAATCCCGTCCTAACGTCGGCACAATCAACATTGCCGCCACCATTGAGGCTGTGGCCAATCCTAAAATTAAGGTAGAGCGACGCATCGCCATTCGCAGCAACGGATCGTAAAGTTGTTTAGACCACCGGGCTAGGAAGGGTTCTGTCGTCTGCATCCGGCTGTGGGGCAGCAGAATGGCACACAATGCAGGGGAGATTACTAGGGATTCCAGGCTGGAGATGATGACCACCACCAGATAGGCAATACCCATTGGGGTGAAGATCCGCCCCTCTACCCCAGAGAGTGTGAAAATCGGTGAAAAGACGATAATCCCAATTAACGTCGCTCCAATCAGCGACTCGCGCACCTCCTGAGAACCCTCAAAAATAATCTCTAGTGGTGGCTGGGGATTGGGCGAGAGGCGATTTTCCCGTAAGCGGCGATCGGTATTTTCGCAGTAGACGATCGCATCATCCACTGCTGTCCCGATCGCCACTACCAATCCGCCGAGGGTCATGGTGTTGAGTTCCAGCCCAATCCAGGAACACACTAACAGCGAGAACAGTAGCGTGAGAAAGAAATCCAGCAAACAGATGGTGAGGGTGCGCCAGTTCATCAGAAAGGGAATCAGAATGGCTGCGACAATCAAACTGCCTTCGATCAAGGCCGATCGCACATTACCAACCGAGGCATCAATGTAGGCATCTTGCCGGAAAGTGACATTCGCCTTCACATCCTTGGGTAAGCCCGGTTTAATTTCCTCCATCGCCTCGATGATGGCTTGCGTGACGGTGGGACTATCCACCAAAGGTTGCTTGTTGACCATCACGACCACAGCCCGTTTAGTATTCCAACTGGCATCGCCTCGCTGGAGTGCAGCCCCAATCTTCACCTCTGCCACATCCTGCAGTAGAATCGCTTTTCCTTCCTGCACCTTGACGACCGCTTTTTGCAAATCTTCGATGGTCTGAATTTGTCCCTGTCCCTGAATCACTAATTCGCGATCGGGGTCAATCAACAATCCACCTGCGGTTTTGGCATTTGCCTCGTTTGCCGCCTTGACGACTTCCTGAAGGGAAACCTTCAACGCTTGGAGTTTTTCAGGATTCGCAATCACCTGAAACTGCTGCAAATCTCCGCCGTAAACCAGCACTTGCGATACGCCTGGAACTGCTAACAAGCGATTGTTGACTTTGCCATCCACCAAACGTCGCACTTCCATGATCGATGTAGTGTCAGACGTGAACGCATATTGAATCACCGTTCCGATGGGGGGAGCTAGGGGCGATATCTGCGGGGTACCAACCCCTTCCGGTAGTCGGTCTTGCACGTCCTGCAATCGCTCTGCCACGAGTTGACGAGCTTGATAGGGGTCAGTACCCCACTTAAACACTACCCGCAATACAGAAATTCCTACGGCTGAGGAGGTACGAACGACTTCAACTCCTGGTGTTCCGTTGACCGCACTTTCTAGCGGTAACGTCACCAATGATTCCACCGCTTCCGGCGCAAGACCGGGGGCTTCTGTCTGTACTTCTACTTGAGGGGGCGCAAAATTCGGCAAGACATCGAGGGGCATTCGACTTACAGTATGTGTACTCCAGATGGTTAGGGCGATCGCCCCGAACACCACTAACCATCGTTGAGCAATAGACCATTTGGGGATGACGTTTAACATAAAAATGAAATTGGGATAGCAGGAGGCAAGCTTTTAGGAGACGGAGTAAAAAGATTTACTCCGTCGCGATCGACAGTTACCAAAAATCTTGGTTTTTGAATGTCTACTGATCCTTGCCTTTTAACCCAAAGACGGCGAATCCACCCACGAGTAAAACTCCTGCGCCTGCTACCCACATCAAAGGTGACGATCCTTGAGCAGGCTGCGCTTCTGCTTGCGATGTAGTGGGCAATGCTTGCGTTTCTGCTTGCGATGTAGCGGGTGATGCCTGCGTTTCTACTTGCGATGTAGCGGGTGATGCCTGCGTTTCTGGCTGCGGTTTACCTCGCAATGCCTCCGAGTACAAAAGCGTTGCCCCCTGGATCACAATCTGATTTCCCGGAACTAAATTGCCTTCTTTAATTTCCACCACATCTCCAGAGTCGCTACCAATCTGAACTGAGATTGGTTTGTAGGTTGTTCCTTCCTGGATGTAGACGAGCTTTTGCCCATTGGCATCAATCAAACTGGTGCTGGGAACTTTGACAATACCTCCATCGGTTGTAGCGGCAATTGCCTCTGTCTTAATTCCCAATGCGGTTGCTTTACTGGCATCGACCTCGATCGGCTGCATAATCTTCGCCGCATCCCCACCTGCAAACTCGCTGTTATGCCCAACGTGCGCCAGCACCGGAGCCGAAGCCGTGCACAACATTAATCCCAAAACAAAACTAGACCCGTAACGGACGATCGATAACAAACTTGAATTTAAATATTTCGATAGCATGGAAATTTCCTCCTCACATTTAGCGAACGAGTGTGATGAAAACAGCCACTCCTCTCAAGAGCAATCTATTCCTTACTTCAGAGTTGTGAACCTTCTCCCGCTAGGATGTCAGGGGGAAATAAAAATTTGATGAAAATTTGAGGCGAAGTCTAAAATTAGATACCTCTAAGCTGTTGCGGCCTTTAAATTGTATGTCAAAAAAAATCAAAGTCTTGTGGGGAGTAGGGTTGGGCGTCCCGCACGCCCTGAATATACAATTCAAATGCGCGACAGCTTATACCATTGCTCACTAACATGAGGTGAAAAGAGGGCATAGGAAGCGCCCACACCTCACTTCTTTGAGAAATGCTCTATTCCCCAAAGATTACAGCCACATTATTCCGAAATAAATCTAACAGCAACCGCCGCCGTTATAATGCCAAGTCGAATCAGTAATTAACACCTTATCCGGCATCAATCCCCCCAACTTCCCAGCAGTTTTATCGCAGACAGCCGCCGGAACTCCCCGCTGCAAAACGTGGCCTGCCCCGTCATCAAACAGCTCTTCAGACCCCGTATAAATCGCCGTCTTGCCAGTGAAAATGCAAGCTCCGTCATCCGGTACATCCACTTTGAAAGACACCGAATCCAGGCTTTCTAACAGCAAATCCGCATCCAATTGATAATTGTGTTTGTCCAGCAATCGGTAAGGACGGCGCGCCCGCACTTCGACTTGCCCAAAACCAACGTCTACAAGGTGTTGAACGTATTCTGCGTAGGTCAGAGCGCCCGACAAACACAAGGCCCGCAAGCGTTCGTCTTGCTTCAAATGCTGCGGAATTGGCCGAGTTGCGATCGGATCGCTCATCAACAATCTGCCACCCGGTTTTAACACTCGATAAGTCTCTTTTAATGCTTTAGCTAAATCCGCAGGTTCAAAAATATTAAACAAGCAATTTTGTGCGACAACATCTACAGAAGCATCCGGCACTGGCAACGCAAAAGCATCGCCTTCTATAATTTCTACAAAACTAGCATCAAACCAATCATTTTCGTGGGCGGCAATTTGTAAGTTTCGTGCAGCCGCATCTCGCATTGCTGGAACCGGATCGACGGCAATAACCGCTCCTTTGTGTCTAGAAAAATATGCAAATTGTAGTGCTTCCAAGCCGCCGCCGACGCCTACATAAAGCACGAAGGGATTGCCTACAAGTTCGGCGGCGTGAACGGTTGTGCCGCAGCCGTAATTCATTTCTTGCATTTGTTCGGGAATTTTTAATCCTGGCAATTGCAAGGGACTGCTTTGGACGCAGCAAAGTCCGATTTGGGGTGTTTCGGCAACATCGCTGTAGAATTTGGCTGCTGTTTCGAGGTAGGTCATTTTTTACTGTCCTTTAATTTTTAACCGCAGATGGAACACGGGCGGGACGCCGATGCCACGAAGCCCAGAAAGTTTTTGTTAGGTGGCAAATTCGACTTTTTGTTCGGATTTTGGCGGATTTTCTGGTTGGGAAACTGTTGTTTCGGGAGAGGCTAATTCGCTGGTTGGCTGGCTAGGAGTTTCAGCGGCCACTGGTGGCGTTGGCGGTACAAGATTGGGAGACTGTTCTGGTATCGCGGGAGCAACTACTTTTGGTACTGGAGCTTTTCCTGTTATTTCTGGCAGGGTTGGTGGCTCTGAAGGATTAACAGGTTGGGGTTCTTGACGCAGGAAGTTGCGGAACCGATTGTAGTATCCTTTATATTCCTGTTTTTTTGTTTGGGGAGATGCTGTTGGGATCGGTTCTATTATTTTAACGGGTGCAACAACTTTGGGGGTTTCTAACTGGGGAGTTGCTGTCGGTGTCGGTTCTATTACTGGAATTGGTTCTACAATTTTAGGGGTTTCTAACGGTGGAGTTGCTGTCGGTGTCGGTTCTATTACTGGAATTGGTTCTACAATTTTCGGCGCTTCGAGTTGGGGGGTTGCTGTCGGTGTCGGTTCTATTACTTGAATTGGTTCTACAATTTTCGGGGCTTCGAGTTGGGGGGTTGCTGTCGGTGTCGGTTCTATTACTTGAATGGGAGCAACTTCGGGAGCGACTGTTGGCTCTAAACTCGGTTGGGTAACAGGAGTTTCTGGAACCGCTGGTGAGGGTTGGACAACTGGTGTTTTTTCTAATGCAGG
Source organism: Microcoleus sp. D3_18_C4 (assembly GCF_036702355.1). Classification (NCBI taxonomy): domain Bacteria; kingdom Bacillati; phylum Cyanobacteriota; class Cyanophyceae; order Oscillatoriales; family Microcoleaceae; genus Microcoleus; species Microcoleus sp. D3_18_C4. Next base: position 50,158 of record NZ_JAUBTF010000019.1, on the reverse strand, counting down.
TGTCGGTGTCGGTTCGGGGGTTGGGGTTGGTGTGGGAGCGGGGGCTTGGTAGGTGCGATCGACTATAGCGCGAGTTTCTGCTGTTGTTAGTTCGCCCCGCACTAATTTTGAAAGAGGATCTTGACCGAGCGGTTGGAAATTTATCAGTCTGACTGTATTATTAAAGGCGTTTTTGACGATATTTCCCCGTTCGTCAATTAATTCTAGCTGTACCCAGTTTTTCCCTGGTTTGAATCCTTTAAGATATATAGGTTGCCACTGGTCGATCGCAAAGCTTTGACCGTTGACTGTGGCTCGAATTTTCCAATCGAGTATTTCATCTTGGGAATTTTCTTGCGCCACTTCGTGCGGGGGGGCATTTGTCAAGTAAAAGTCGAGCAGGATGGGCTCTGCCCCGTAGCTGCCTTGGGGACTGTTGTACGTTAATAGGGGCAATGTTCGATCGGGATTATTATCGTCTGTTTTGGTAAAAACGTGAAAGGTGGTTTGAGCCACGGCACCTTGGTTTTTAAAGCTTTCTTCCCAAGGGCGAGCGGCGAACACCTGCAGGGTATGGGTTCCGGGTTCTAAGTCGGAGAGCGTTAAAGGTTGCTTGATATCGTAAACTGCTGCATAAGGTTGGTTGTCTAATAAAACTTGCAGATGTGGGCCCAAACCCAAGTTTGCCTCTTTGAAAATGGGCAAGTCCTTAACTTGGAACTCAACAGACACATTTATATCTTGAAGCACTTCGTCAGGTTTTGGATTCAAAATACTAATTTGAGGCTGGTAGATTTCTAGAGCCTGACGCAGTTGTTGAATGGCTTCTGGGGGAGAAACCTCTGAGATTCTGTTTACTGGGGCGGTAGCTGAGCCGCTCTTGTTCCCTGATTTTGGCAATTCGGGATGACCCGCGCCACAACTTGCTAAACCCACAATTAATACTGCTACTGCGAACAATGCCAGCAGCCTGCCCGCAACCGTTCTGTGCCAATTGATCCCAATCACGCAACATACTCCTAGAAGCCTTCTCATAGGGAACTATAGCCCAAAAATGAATTTAGTATTGGGGAATTGTCGGCTTTGGAATTCCCAAGCCGCGTAGGAACCCGGATTGAGGCAGCAGCGGGCAACCCATGCTCTCCCACTCTTAATTGCTGCAGCCTTTTTCCAAAACATATATCTACAAATGAGTATTCCTAAATTACCTTATCTTTGAGTTTTGTAAAGTTAATGGCAGTACCCCTTGACTTTTTCGAGGGACTGTGGGATTTAAAGGCGTTATTACATCAAGAATTGAGCGTTTTTTAAGTATTGTTAACAAGCGATTAATACTCCTCTAGCAAGCTTATAATTCATAAAACTCCCTCAAAAGGAGCAGCCGGATCAAGTCTGAATCAAGGAGGCGATCGGCGACTCCAGATAGCGAGAAGAGTTAGCAGTACCCAGTCACATTGTTAGCGACACTGGGAAACTGGCTTCTTCACAGAAGCAAAATGCTTGGGGAGACGATGCAACTGCGTCTAGCTCTGCAAAGAGTAAAGTGCAGTGAAGTGTCGGCTTTTTCGAGAATCCCCCGCCTAATCAAGCGTGGGGAGTGTCCGGTACAGTGTTCAGTTCTCGTTCCTTGTCTTACCGAGAGGAGAGTCTTCATGACCATTAGTCCTCCAGAGCGAGAGGTAAAAGCTAGGGTAGTAGTCGATAAAAATCCGGTTCCAACTTCTTTCGAGAAGTGGTCAAAACCCGGTCATTTTGATCGCACTCTAGCTAAGGGGCCAAAAACCACCACTTGGATTTGGAACCTCCACGCTAACGCTCACGACTTTGACAGTCATACAAGTGACTTAGAAGACGTTTCGCGCAAAATCTTTAGCGCTCACTTCGGCCACTTGGCAGTAATCTTCGTATGGTTGAGTGGCGCATATTTCCACGGCGCTAAATTTTCCAATTACGAAGCTTGGCTGACAAATCCTACAGCCATCAAGCCCAGCGCTCAAGTGGTCTGGCCGATTTTTGGTCAAGAAATTTTAAATGCAGATGTAGGCGGCGGCTTTCACGGGATTCAGATCACCTCTGGTCTATTCCAATTGTGGCGCGCCAACGGCATCACTAACTCATACCAGCTATATTGCACTGCGATCGGCGCCCTGGTAATGGCAGCTTTGATGCTGTTTGCCGGTTGGTTCCACTATCACGTCCGCGCTCCGAAACTGGAATGGTTCCAGAACGTGGAATCGATGATGAACCACCACTTGGCAGTTTTGTTAGGCTGCGGGTGCTTGGGCTTCGCAGGACAACAAATTCACGTTGCTCTGCCGATCAATGCTTGCATGGACGCGATCGATGCAGGTTCACCGCTGACAGTCGGCGGCAAGCTGATCAAAACAGTTGCTGACATCCCTCTGCCGCACGAGTGGATTTTGACACCGGGCTTGATGGCTGACATCTACCCGAGTTTCGCTAAAGGTTTAACCCCCTTCTTCACCCTCAACTGGGGCGCATACACAGACTTCCTGACCTTCAAAGGCGGTCTGAACCCGACCACAGGCGGTTTGTGGCTGACTGATACAGCACACCACCACTTAGCTTTGGCAGTGCTGTTCATCGTTGCTGGTCATATGTACCGCACGAACTGGGGCATCGGCCACAGCATGAAAGAAATCCTAGAGAACCACAAAGGCCCCTTCACTGGTGAAGGTCACAAAGGTCTCTACGAAATCCTGACTAATTCTTGGCACGCGCAACTGTCGATTAACTTGGCACTGATGGGCTCTCTGAGCATCATCGTCGCCCAACACATGTACGCGATGCCTCCGTATCCGTACATCGCGACGGACTACCCGACTCAGTTGTCCATCTTCACCCACCACATGTGGATTGGCGGATTCCTGATTGTTGGAGCAGCCGCTCACGGAGCAATCTTCATGGTTCGGGATTACGATCCCGCTGGAAATGTCAACAACTTGTTGGATCGCGTGATCCGTCATAGAGATGCGATCATTTCCCACCTGAACTGGGTTTGTATATTCTTGGGCTTCCACAGCTTCGGTCTGTACGTTCACAACGACACGATGCGCGCTTTCGGTCGTCCTCAAGATTTGTTCTCGGATACCGGGATTCAGTTGCGTCCGATATTTGCCCAGTGGGTGCAAAACATCCACGCTTTGGCTCCGGGCACAACAGCGCCTAATGCTACGGAAATCGTTAGCCACGCTTTTGGCGGCGGTGCAGTAGTAGTCGCCGGCAAAGTAGCGATGATGCCGATCGAGTTGGGTACGGCGGATTTCATGATCCACCACATCCACGCTTTCACCATTCACGTTACAGTCCTGATTCTTTTGAAAGGCGTGTTGTTTGCACGCAGTTCTCGCTTGGTTCCTGACAAAGGCAACTTGGGCTTCCGGTTCCCTTGCGACGGCCCCGGCCGTGGCGGTACCTGCCAAGTTTCTGGTTGGGATCACGTGTTCCTAGGCTTGTTCTGGATGTACAACTGCATCTCGATCGTGATTTTCCACTTTAGCTGGAAAATGCAGTCGGACGTGTGGGGAACAGTATCGCCAGACGGCACAATTTCTCACATTACCGGTGGCAACTTCGCACAAAGTGCGATCACGATTAACGGCTGGCTGCGGGACTTCCTTTGGGCGCAAGCTTCTCAGGTGATTCAGTCCTACGGTTCGGCACTGTCGGCCTACGGTCTGATGTTCCTAGCTGGACACTTCGTATTCGCCTTCAGCTTGATGTTCCTGTTCAGCGGCCGCGGCTACTGGCAAGAACTGATTGAGTCGATTGTTTGGGCTCACAACAAGCTCAAGGTAGCTCCGTCGATTCAGCCTCGCGCTCTGAGCATTATTCAGGGTCGGGCTGTGGGTGTAGCTCACTACCTCCTAGGAGGAATTGTCACTACGTGGGCATTTTTCCTAGCGCGAATCATTTCGGTAGGGTAAACTACCCCTAGGTTTTGGATTCTCGATTTGGGAGGAATCTCAAATCGAGAATCCAAACTCCGAACCGAATCCCTTCAATTTTGTTCAGGATTCAGGATTAATCAAGGCTTATGGCAACGAAATTTCCAAAATTTAGCCAAGACCTTGCCCAAGACCCGACCACACGGCGGATCTGGTACGGGATTGCCACAGCACACGACTTTGAAAGCCACGATGGCATGACCGAAGAAAATCTTTACCAAAAGATTTTTGCTTCTCACTTCGGCCACCTAGCAATCATTTTCTTGTGGACTTCGGGCAGCCTGTTCCACGTAGCATGGCAAGGTAACTTTGAACAGTGGATTAAAGACCCTCTAAACGTCCGCCCGATCGCTCACGCGATTTGGGACCCGCAATTCGGCGCTCCTGCAGTAGAAGCTTTCACTCAAGGGGGCGCTTCTAACCCGGTGGATATCTCTTACTCCGGTGTCTACCATTGGTGGTTCACCCAAGGGATTCGGACAAACGCCGACCTGTATCAAGGAGCTATCTTCTTGCTACTACTGGCCGCTGTATTCCTGTTCGCAGGTTGGTTGCACCTCCAACCCAAGTACCGCCCCAGCTTGTCTTGGTTCAAAAATGCTGAATCTCGCCTCAACCACCACTTGGCTGGTTTGTTCGGTGTCAGCTCTTTGGCTTGGACTGGTCACATGGTTCACGTTGCTATCCCCGAATCTCGCGGACAGCACGTAGGTTGGGACAACTTCCTGTCTACCCCGCCTCACCCGGCTGGTTTGGCTCCGTTCTTCAGTGGTAACTGGGGCGTATACGCCGAGAATCCAGATGCAGCGAACCATGTCTTCGGTACTTCCGAAGGCGCTGGAACCGCAATTCTGACTTTCTTGGGTGGCTTCCACCCTCAAACAGAATCCCTGTGGCTGACAGACATTGCTCACCACCACTTGGCGATCGCAGTTCTGTTTATCGTTGCCGGTCATATGTACCGGACTAACTTCGGTATCGGTCACAGCATCAAAGAGATGTTGGATTCTAAGGCTGGTTTGGTCGGCGGCAAGAGTGAAGGACAGTTCAACTTGCCTCACCAAGGCTTGTATGAAACCTACAACAACTCGCTGCACTTCCAACTGGCATTTCACCTCGCTGCTTTGGGCGTAATTACCTCCTTGGTAGCACAGCATATGTACGCGATGCCTCCCTACGCTTTTATAGGTAAGGACTTCACGACTCAGGCTGCGCTTTACACCCACCACCAGTACATCGCTGGATTCATCATGGTCGGCGCTTTCGCCCACGGAGCTATCTTCTTGGTGCGGGACTACGATCCTGAAGCAAACAAAGGCAACGTGCTCGATCGCGTGTTGCAGCACAAAGAAGCGATTATCTCTCACTTGAGCTGGGTGTCGCTGTTCTTGGGCTTCCACACTCTCGGCTTGTACGTTCACAATGACGTTGTAGTCGCTTTCGGAACTCCTGAAAAGCAAATCTTGATTGAACCAGTGTTCGCACAGTTCATCCAAGCTGCTCACGGCAAAGCTCTCTACGGCATGGACGTGCTGTTGTCTAACCCCGACAGCATTGCTTCTACCGCTTGGCCCAACTACGGCAACGTATGGCTCCCAGGCTGGTTGGATGCGATTAACAGCGGTACTAATTCTCTGTTCTTGGCGATCGGACCTGGCGATTTCTTGGTTCACCACGCGATCGCACTAGGCTTGCACACCACCACCTTGATCTTGGTCAAGGGCGCTCTGGATGCACGCGGTTCTAAGCTGATGCCGGACAAAAAAGACTTCGGTTATGCTTTCCCTTGCGACGGCCCCGGCCGTGGCGGTACTTGCGACATCTCTGCTTGGGACGCCATGTACCTGTCTGTATTCTGGATGTTGAACACCCTAGCTTGGGTAACGTTCTACTGGCACTGGAAGCACCTGGGCATCTGGCAAGGTAACGTGGCTCAGTTCAATGAGTCTTCTACCTACCTGATGGGCTGGTTCCGCGATTACCTCTGGCTGTATTCTTCTCAGTTGATCAACGGTTACAACCCGTATGGTACTAACAACTTGTCAGTCTGGGCTTGGATGTTCTTATTCGGACACCTTGTTTGGGCAACTGGTTTCATGTTCCTGATCTCTTGGAGAGGTTACTGGCAAGAGTTGATCGAGACTTTGGTTTGGGCTCACGAGCGCACTCCTTTGGCTAACTTGGTTCGCTGGAAAGACAAGCCTGTTGCTTTGTCGATCGTCCAAGGTCGTTTGGTTGGCTTAGTTCACTTTACTGTGGGCAACGTCCTCACTTACGCGGCCTTTGTAATTGCCTCGACAGCCGGGAAATTCGGGTAACTCTGAACTCTGGTTTCTAGGTAATTAAATGAAATCCCCTGCCTTCTGGCGGGGGATTTTTTTTATATGTTGGTTGAGGATGCAGAGTGAAGAATATTTTTTTATAGCGAAGTTACACCAGGAAAAAATAGCCACTATTAACAAATCCTTACTCTCGCTTTTACACATTGCTGCTGCGGATTTCTCAATCACAGCCAACAGCTTTTTCTGCTATGCTGAATTTAGTAGCTCAAAGGATTGAGAAAGCACAAGTTGACGGCGATGCGAAGTCACGATCCGGGAAGCCAAAAGAGATTTTTACCTGCCATGAGTGAAACACCCAAACTCGCTGATCGTGAAGTAATCCAAAAGAGTATGAGAAATATTCTAGGTGTCTGTCAACGGCTTGAGGCTCTAAACTCTCAGTAGAGATGAACTAATGGCTATGGTAGAAGCTGATATTCGCAACAGTCCGATTAATGTTCATCGGCGAGAGAATGCGAAGCGATTGGCTGAGTCTGTTAAGCAGGAATAAAAGTTCAATTTTATGAAACCTGTTCTGAATAAAGGGCAACTGACAACCTGGAAAGACGATCGGGGGTTTGGCTTCATTAAACCGGATGATGGCAGTAAAGAAGTTTTCTTGCATATCAGTGCGCTGAAGGAAGCAAGTCGTCGCCCAAAAGTCGGAGATACGATTTTGTACGATCCAGTTGCTGAAACAGAGGGGAAAGTACGTGCCACTAGAGCATCAACTCAAGGTGTTGCACCTGGACATCAGCCAAAAAAGCAGAAACCACAGAAACGCGGTGTACTCAAAACAGTTTTTGGTATTGGGATTCTGGCTGTCATTGTGCTTTTTACAATCCAGTTGAGTCGTAGTCATTCTTTCTCTCCAATTACATCGATCGCAAAACCAGGATGTACTATCAAAGGCAACATCTCGATCGATACAGGCAATAAGGTTTATCACCTTCCAAGCATGGAAGATTACGAATCAACAGTTATCGATCCAGCTAGGGGTGAGAGATGGTTTTGCACAGAGTCAGAGGCGATCACAAATGGTTGGCGTAAAGCACCGAGGTAGCCACAGCATCTCAACAACCGCGCTGCACCAGAACCTATAGCCGAATGAAGAATCAATGCCAAAAGTTAAGAGAATAGGCGAGTTTAAAATCTGTTGTCTTACTTGATGATGAAATTAATGGCCATCTAGATAATCTGAATAAACCTCTTTCTCATGTTTGCTTCATTGTGAAATTCTTGCACAGTGATTAGCCGTAAAGCTGAACTGTTGACCTGGTTTTTCTCATCCCCTCAAATCTCGCCCTTCACCTGCATCTGATGCACCTTATCAGCCAACTCTTGCAGGCGCTTTTCGTCCAACTCGTCGATCGCCAGCATCCCGACATAGATAATTTCCTTCAGCGTTAGCCGGGTTGCTAGCGCCTTTTTCTGCACAAGTTCCTTAATTATGGGGCTAACCCCAATGGCGGTACTGGCTCTAGTCACAAAGGTAACGGGAGATTAACAACTTTGACTAAATCTTAGCACCTTAAAGCTGAGCTTTTATCTGCGATGCAAAATGCTTAAGCGCGTCTTTACAAGATGAAACACTAGGGTTTATAGTGGAAACGTGGAAAGGCCGATCGACCTTTTCCCCTCAAATCTCGCCATTGACCTGCATCTGATGCACCTTGTCAGCCAATTCTTGGCGGCTTTCCTTATCGAGTGCATCAATTGCCAGCATTCCCAAGTACACGACTTCCTTCTGAGTTAGTCGGGTCGCTTGGGCTTGTTTTTGAATGACTTCCTTAATCACGGAACTGACCGCGATCGCCGTATTAGTTTTTGCCACGAATAATAATCAACGATTAATAACTTTCCTTGATGTTACCATCCTCAATCCAATTAACTACAATAATGTTTGACTAACTACAGTTAATCATGCTATAGTGTAAAAAATACAAAAAAGCGATCGCCCCCGGTCTAGACAACTTAAGGGCGATCGACCTATTCCTCCAAAACCTCAACCAAATCCTCAATCATCACATCAAAAGTCCGAGCTAACTTCCGCAGGCAAGTAAAGTCAACCATTGCCATTTCAGGACGACGAGCATAGCTTCTGACAGTGCTATAAATTACCCCGGAACGATCGGATACTTCCTTAAGCGTCCAGCCCTTCTCCGCCGCTAGTTCCCTAATTTTTAGCCTGACTAAACCCATGCTTGACAGTTGATGCAATTGCGTCGTACAATTTTATATGTAAAGAGCGATCGCCCCCCGGCCTGGAAAACTAAAGGGCGATCGTCTGTAAAACCTAATCTGGACAGATTATTTCTTTCTATCAAAAAGTGCATTTGCCATATCCAGAAGTCTACTAACCATATCCAGAGGTGTACTAGCCATGATATCAGAAACTCCGGCAAAATCGCGAACGATCGCAGAATCGAGAATAATTCACAAATCGCCAATCCTGCATCCGCTGGCGAGATTCGTTACCGAAGAAACAGTTGCAATCCTGTTCAATATCTCAGCAGAGGAGATTTACCGCATAGAATGCTGTCGCTACATGGTTTACGTTCACGCTAAAGGAATCAGCCGCTTTGTTAGCTACGCCGATTTTCCTCCTATTTTACAAGTACAGCCGATCGCACTTCAAGATTTTGGCAGATGGTACAAACGCTGGAAAAGCAAGCAAGCACCAGCATTTTGGACGAAATTCTACACGTACAAGTTCAAAAAAGCTGTTTCAGTTGACAGCTTGCTAGAGTGGGGCCAATTGGTGGCTACTATTAAATCGGTCATTTCTGGGGCCGCGCTGCAACAGCTACGAGATGTCTATGCCCAAGAAAAAGATTTGATGGAGAAATTTTAAAGTGCGATCGCCCCGACGAGCAACTGCGAGAATGGACAAAGGAAAAATTAAAATAAATGGCTAAGTGAGAAAATGGAGGTAGAAAATGGACAATCACCATGCCTAGAAAAATTCGCGAGTTAAAAGCTCAGATTACCCGTGAGGGCTTTATTTATTTGCCAAAACGCGGAAAAGGCAGCCATGAGAGATGGCAGCATCCTTTGATTGGGAAGACATTAACAATTCCAGGCAAAGACGGAGATGATGTGCCACGCTATTTAGAGAAGCAGTTGGCAATATTGTTAGCCGAACTCGACGAGTTAAAGGAGGAAGATTCATGAATCGATACAGTATGATCGTCCAATGGTCTGACGAGGATCAACTTTTCCTCGTGACGATTCCAGAGTTTGCCGAGCGCGTGGTCATGCCCTGTACCCACGGCCAAACCCGCGAAGAAGCCATCCGACATGGCGAAGAAGTGCTCGAAATGTATCTAGAAGCTTGGCAGGAAGAAGGTGAACCCATCCCCGCACCTAGCATTCTTCAAATCGCCTAGAAAACCTCATCTTCGATTCCCAGCCACCATTCCCCCAGATTCATTAAATCTTTGTGAAGGTCAGTAAGTTCTGTCATATACTCTTCAGCAGAAATCTCCGAGCGCCTTTCTTGCAATTTTTTCAGCCGCAGTTGCACCAACAGCCAAGGTTTGGAAATCCCGTCCTTTGCTTCGATATATTTGGCTAGATCTTTGCTGTCCATAGTTATTGGGGAAGGGGCATAGGGTATCGGGCATCGGGCATTGGATATTGGACAATTTTACATTTTAGATTTTAGATCAATTGGTAATTTTAATCTAAAATCGGATGGGGCCTAGTAATCGGTAATCATTAAGCTGTCACGCATTTAAACCACTAACGAGGCTTGTAGGGTGCGTCAAGAGTGAACACTTACGCGAAGGATGCGGGAAACACTTCTGTACTGACGCACCCTACTATCGTCTTTTAAATGCCGAACAGCTTAGGAGTTTTTGCAATAACAAATTCCCGATGCCCGATGCCCCATTCCCAATGCGCGATGACTACCTATAATCCGAAGTCTGAATATTCTTGAGCTTCGCAGCATATTTCATACCGTATTCCGGGCGACAGAAGCGATCAAGCTGAGCCTCAAAGAATGCCCTATTTGCCTTCAAATGCTTCGGATTGGGGTCATCCAAAGGATACAAAAGAGCCGTCCGCAACGCTTGAAACACTGCCGAAGTAACGCAGTACATCGATCGCTGAAAGGTCACTCCAATTTGATTGAGAATATCATCTTCGCCGCGACAGCGCTGTTTGTAGAAATCCATCAAATAAGGCGGCAGGAAATGCAGCATATCTTGTGCTAGCAAAGTCGGCGGAATCCCCGCCGTACCTACCGGGAATTTGTCTGCATACAAAACTCCGTAGTGGAAGTCTTTTTGGTCGTCAGGAACTTCCTTAGCTTGAGCATTGTAAGATTTGGTTCCTCGGAACGGTGAAGTGCGATAAAATACAGCTTCCACGTAAGGTAACGCTGCTTCATAAAGCCAAGTGAAACCCTTAGATTTGGGGATGATTTCGTAGGTTTCGCCGTCGATTTGAACGTGGTGGTAAATCGGGCGTCCGGCGATCGCAAATATGCCATTTACTAGGAAATCCATCGCCTGCGGGACTGTCGTAATTTTCCCTTCGTCGTACAAGTCGGAAACCTCAAAAAACACCGGAGCCATGACTTCCCAGAATAAACCGAGATTGCTGTAATAAGACATTTGGCGGCACTGTTCTAAAAACATTTCGGGAAATGCTTTGTGAAGTGCCAGCATGAACGGGTCTTTTTTGAAGTAAGCTTTAATGGCCCGATCGGCATTAGCCTTATATTCGTCACTGTCCAAATAAGGATCGAATTGATTGGTAGGCACGTACAAGCCCCGGTGCCAAAGCATTGACCTCATGCACTCTTCGGCAAATTCCATGTTAATGCGATCGTGCCACAAATGGTGAAACAGCCGCGGGAGTTTACCAGTTTCACCCTTCTCCATGAACTCCAAGAGTTCCGGGTGAACGCTGCCAGTCCCGCGCCAAATCCGCAAATCTGCACCGTCACCTGCATAGTGATTTTGTAAATCTAAATACTCTTGGGGTAAAAAGTATTTAAAGAAAGGAAGCGGGTGTAAAAATACCCGTTCGGCGATGTAAAGCAAGTCCCGCCAGTAAAAGTCCATCGGCACCGCGTAAGCTTTCCAAATAGCGATGATTTGCATCAGATTTTCCGGCGTATCTGGAATCATCGCACCGCCAGCTTCTAGCCTGTGAATTACTTCGGCAAATTCGTGTTTGGAAGGAGGTAGTTTAGTTGCTGGTTTATTAGGGGTTTGTACCATTGTTTCTTCCTTTGATGGAGTGAATCTAAATATTTTGAATTATTGCAAAAAGCTGCGATTCTTTAACTGGTTTTCCGGCTCTGCTTGGGAACCGATATCCAGGCCGGCGAGCCGGAAAATTGGAGGCAGAGCCTCTGGATCTGCGTTTCCAGGCTCTGCCTGGAAACGAGTAGATGCTTAGTCTGCAGAGGCGGACTTCGTTTGTGTAGACGCGATTTCCATATCCGAGTGCTCTACGGGATAGCTAATAGCAACTTGGGTATTTCTGTCCGCCGGCAGAGTAGCCACGATCGCATTTGTAGTAGATTCGCTCCACTTGAGCAGCCAAGCAGGTTGAATTCCCAACACAAAAATGATGCCCGCCAAAACCAGCGCCGGCATATTTTCAGCAAACGTAACTGGAGGGTAGTAAGCCGTGGCATTGTCCAACTTCCCAAAACAGGTGCGGTTGAGCAGAATCACAAAGTAAACTGCTGTTAAACCCGATGCTAAAATGCAGAGTAAAGTTGGAATTGGAAAGATAGAGAAACTGCCTTGAAACACTAAAAATTCTGCAATAAAACCCACCAAACCCGGAATGCCGGCGCTTGCCATGCCGCCCAAAACTAACAGAGAACTGGCAGTGGGTAAACCCCGCATCGGGTTCATCAAACCGTTGAGTACGTCCAAATCCCGCGTGCCAACTTTGGTTTCGATGATGCCTACCAAATAAAATAGCAAAGCTAAAATTAAGCCGTGGCTTACCATTTGCCCGACTGCACCGATTAATGCCAACTTCGTACCCGCGGCGCAGGCAACGAGGATGTAGCCCATATGCCCGATCGAACTATAGGCTACCATGCGCTTGATGTCTTTTTGGGCGATCGCGCTCAAAGCACCGTACATCACGCTCACCGTCCCAATAATCGCTAAAACGGGAGCTATAATCGACCAAGTTTCGGGAAACATTTGCAAGCCGAACCGTACTAAACCGTAAGTTCCCAACTTCGCCAGAATCCCTCCCAGCAAAATTGCTGTTGCTGGCGAAGCTTCGACGTAAGCATCCGGTAGCCAAGTGTGCAGCGGCACCAAGGGAATTTTAATTCCCAACCCAATTAGCAAAATTGTTAGCAGGATTAACTGCACATTTCTCGGCAATTCTTGAGTGGTAATTGCACTGTAATCGAAATTTAAAGAACCGCTCAGCCAAGCCACACCCAAAAATGCTGCTAGCACTAAAAGTCCCGAAACTGCCGTGTAGATCAAAAACTTCATGGCAGCGTATTCCCGCTGCTTTCCGCCCCAAATCGCAATCAACAGGTAAAAAGGAATTAATTCTACTTCGTAAAACAGTACAAACAGCAGCAAATTTTGAGACATCAAAGCTCCGGCAATACCAGCATTGATTAGCAAAATCAAAGCGTAGTAAAGCTGGGGGCGCTCCATCTTTTCGCCAGTGCCGTAAATGACTAATAGCGTCAGCAAAGCACTTAAAACCAGCAGAGGCAAGGACAAGCCGTCAATGCCCAAGTTGTAGCTCAAACCTAATTGTGGAATCCAAGGTAAATATTCTTGAAATTGCAGTCCCGAATTTGCTGGATCGAATTGAGTCAACAGCCAGATATTCAAAATGAAAATAGCTGCCGCAAAAGCCGAGGCTATTGAACGCAGACGCATCCCATTGATATTTCCGGGCAGGAACCCGACTACCGCAGCGCCCAAGGCGGGCAACCAGAGCAAGGCACTAAGCATAATGTGTGAAGAGTGAAGAGTAATATCAATTCCGGTTGCACCGGAATAATTGTTGACGGTTGACGGTTGACAGTTAACTCGAATTTACTATTCCGATGCTAACTTATTTGATATTAACTCTCAATTTAGCACGCTTTTATGATTTGATAACTTGAGAGTTTAAATGTTACTTTTTCCTCAATTATCAATTCCAAATTGCCTCAAGACTCAACCAAAATATTGACGGCGCCCGTGTCTAAATCGTAATATCCACCCACAACTTTCAGTTTATTCTCCGCAATTAACTGAGAGATAACTGGAGAGGCTTTCAACTTGTTAGCTTGCAGCACAACATTGGCTTTTGAGGCATTTTCTAGCTTGTCGCCTGCTTGGCTTTTCGAGCTTTCTACAGCCGGCTTAATGGCGTCGAGCAAACTGCCAATTTGACCAGGAACTTGAGCCCCTTTGATGGTTGCGTCTACCGCACCGCACCTTTTATGCCCGATTACCACCAGCACTTTTGCTCCCAGTACCAGCGTGCCAAATTCCAGGCTGCCAATTTCTTCTGGGGTAGCAACATTTCCGGCCACGCGACAGACAAATAAATCTCCCAATCCCTGATCGAAAATAATCTCCGAAGGAAAGCGGGAATCTGCACAGCCGAGAATAGCAGCAAAGGGTTTTTGAGATTTGGCAACTTCGACGAGGCGGGGTAAGTCTTGGTTGGGACTTTGGCGTTTTCTTTCAACAAACCGCTTGTTCCCGTCCATTAACTTTTGCAGAGCTCCATCGGGAGTCAAGTCATTTTGAGCAATTGCTGGTTCGGGTGCAGCAAAATCAGCTCCTGCTCCTGCTGCGAGTATCCCTGTACCAATGGCACCTGCGACAAATTTGAGGGAATTGCGTCGGGAAAGATTGAATTCTCTGTGGTTTGAGTTCATTTGTGCTGCCTTCTTTGAACGAGTTGGAAATCTTTGTTCAAGACTTCATGTTTTTAAGATTTTAGATTAAAACTGTCACCTAAAATCTTAAATTTTATATCTATTTACCCGCCTACAATTAGCGACAAGCGAGCTAGCAGCGGCCAGCTTATGAGCAGTCCCAAAACCGCAACTCCGAACAGAATTGTCAAGGCGTAAAACTGAGTTTGACCGTTAACGTTGTATTTGAGGCTTTGCCCGCCGAAAACCGTTGCAAAACCGATTAAATTTACGAATCCGTCAACAATATTGCGATCGACCCAAGAGATAACTTGAGCAACTAGACCTACTGCAAATATCACTGTCACCCGGTAAAGTTTGGCGGTGTAAAAGTCGTAAGCAAAAAAGTCTTGCAGGGCTTGAGAACCGATTCGCACTGGTTTTTCCCATTTCTCGTTCAGGTAAACAAATGCTCCGGCACCGATGCCGATCGTCGTTGACAAAACTAGCAGTCCAGTGGCGGTATAATTCAAACTTGCCCCCGGCAATAAATGCCACGCCGCCAGCAAGTGCGGAACGTGCAAAGTAAAGCCCATTAAAACAGTCATCGGCAAGATAAAAGGCCAGTGAACTTCCGGCGACCGTTCGGTCATTTGCTTTGGTTGGCCGCCAAAAACTAAACCGAAGACGCGCACCAAGCCAAAAGCAGTGACGCCGTTGACAAACAGCACTATTCCTAACAAGAAAGGGTGAGTTTCCGAAAGCCCGGATGTGAAGTCTTCTAAAGCCCAGAAGCAGCCGAAGGGCGGCAGTCCTACTAATCCAGCGCTACCGACAATAAACGATATGGCCGATATTGGCCGCTTTCCCCACAAACCGCCGAGAGAGCGGACATCCTGAGTGATGCTGTTCCAAACCACCGAACCGATGCTCATCACCAGCAAACCCATTGCCAAGCTGTAGGCAAATATCAATGTCAGGGCTGTCTGGGCTTGTCCTGTGCCGACGGCGATAAATACTAAGCCCATGTAAGAGCTGACTATATAGGAAAGCGTGCGCTTGATGTCAATTTGGGCGATCGCAATTAATGAAGCACCAACCGCCGTCGCAGCACCTACAATAATAGTTGTCTTCAGTCCGATCGGCGACAAAGCAATCACTGGCTGCAACTTAATCAAAATCCAAGCACCAGTTTCCACAACTACGGTGTTCCGCAAAATTGTCGCCGGCAGCGGGCCTTCCATCGCCTCATCCAGCCACAGGTGCAAGGGAAACTGAGCGCACTTACCCATGGGCCCGGCAATCAAAGCTAAGCTCAACAGCGTCGCTACAGTAGGGTCAAGCTTTGCAGTCTGAGCCCAAACAGCCAACTCGTCAAAATTCCAAGTTCCAGCCAGCGGCAGAATTGCGACTACTCCCATCAGCAGGAATAAATCTCCCACCCGCTTGGTTAAGAAAGCGTCGCGGGCTCCTGTCACCACCAAAGACTGATTGAACCACAGCCCGACTAGCAGGTAAGTACCCAAAGTCAGAACTTCCAAAATCATGTAGCTGAAGAAGAGAGAATTGCACAGTACCAACCCGCACATCCCCGCTTCAAACAGCCCCATCAAGGAAAACAACCGAGCCCAGCCCCAGTCCATTTCCATGTAACCGAAAGCATAAATCTGCGCCAGCAAGTTCAGTCCGGTAATCAAAACTGTCGCCCCGACGGTGACAGCAGAGATTTCAACGGGAATGGTTAAGTCTAAACCTGCTACATTCAGCCAGGGAATGAACTGGTGTTGCGCTGGTTGGTTCCAGATAGCTGCGAGGGCGATGATGCCGTGTAGGAAAGCGAACAACGTTAATATGGCGTTCACATAACCGGATGGTCTTGGCCCCGTGCGACGGGTAACTGCCGGAAACCACAGTATCGACAGAACTCCACCGATGAGTGGATAGCAAGGTATAAACCAAACCGTCTGGAGTAAGATTTGAGCCATTGGCATTACCTGTAAAGGTTACAAAAATTTAAAATTCTGAGAATAATTACGATCGCGCTGACGACAGCACTGAAAAGCCAGAAGGCAGAATTAGAGGCTATTTTGGCGTCAGTATTCGAGTTACTCGTTGTTTTGAGACTAGGGGGAAAGAATAGACTTATTAATTTTATATTAAGTATTGCGTTAAATTATCATATTTCTGATTCAGCATATTTATCGGTACCGATAAACTCTACTTATACGTATATATAGGGGCGGATTGTGTACAAACGAATATTTGTCGATCGCAAGTGCGATCGAACAATGATTTATTGCTCTAAAATATTAAAGCCGATTAACACCGCTCAATGTCCCAAGCTGATTCTGGAAGTTTGGCTTGGCGCTGCCCCATTGCCCTTGCCCTAACATTCAAAAGACCGATCGGCGTATTGAATAAGTCTACCAGCTCCGAAGAGCCGATCGCACTTTTGGCAGCAGCAACCGGAAATTCCTTGAACAGCCATCTAGCCAGCCGATAAAAATATTCCTGTGTTGTCAATTCTCGCATCAAATCGACACCGTGGAGTTCGTGCAAATATTTATTAGATTCGCCGTACCGATACCATTGACTTTGCAACTGTTTTATTGTAGAACGGTGGCGGTGTCGGACGATCGCATTTTGAGCAAAATGTAATTGATAGGATGTTTCCCGCAAAATCCGCCAACACAAGTCAGCATCGCCGCCACTGGTGAGGTAAGGGCGAAATAATCCTATTTGTTGTAAAACTAGCCTCCGTACAGCTAAGTTGGCGGTTTGACCGTAGGGACAAAAAGAGTGAGCGAGAGTATGTTTTTGAGATAAAGTATTTTGGCGCTCGGCGTGTTGTTCTAAGATAGTTTTACCGGGCAATGCGAGTATTTCCCCAGCGCTAATTCCTATTTCTAAGTCAACGAATGGCTTAACTAAATTTTCCAGCCAGTCAGATTCCGGGCGACAGTCTGCATCGGTAAATGCAATGATTTCGCCTGTGGATGCGCGAATTCCTTGATTGCGGGCGGCGTAGGAACTTTGAATCTGATTTTCACTGAGGTGGCGAATGATTATTTGATTGAAATTGCTTCCTCCCCTGACCAAGGGGGGGACTGAGGGGGGGTTAGAGGCTGCTGTTTGCAGGATTGCTGAAGTGCGATCGCAACTGTTGTTGTCTACTAAAAGATATTCTACTCTGTGTGGCGGATAAGTTTGCGATCGCAGGCACTCAATTAAATCCGGCACATCCCCCTCGCCGTTGTAAACAGGCACAACCACCGAAACCTCCGGTAAAAACGTTTTAGTCATTCACAAACAACCGTAAACGATAGCATAACTAATATTGAGTAAGATTAAACGAACCGCGAAGGCGCTAAGGAAGATAAATAAGCAAATGTAGTTCTTCCTTTGTCCTAGAACCCTCTTCGCGGTTATTCAAATAATTAAAAAGTGTTACTAAGTTCCATTGCATTAACTGAGGATATCAATTCTCAAAATTATAACTTCCGAGCCTTAAACAGGCAAGATGCCTGTTCCACAACTGCATTCAGTTCTTGTGGAACAGGCATCTTGCCTGTTTCTTTGAAATAGTAGAAAATATCTCTTACATCCCCTGTGCAATCCGTCACGCAATCTCTTCTCAAATGTTGCTAGTTAACATCAGAATCATTAACACTAACGCCCCGTTAGTTAAATAAAAAATGCCAACAACCTGAGTTTCCAACCAGCCGCACAACTCTAGATGATGGTGCAGTGGAGCCATTCTTAACAGACGCTTGCCGATGCCATCAGGCCCTTTTGTAGCTTTGTAATAACCTACTTGAGCAATTACTGACAGCGTTTCTACAAAGAAAATCCCGCTGATAATTAATAATATCCAAAGGCTATTTGTTAATAAAGCTACCGCACCCAACGCACCGCCCAAAGCTAAAGCACCTGTATCGCCCATAAACACCTTGGCTGGATTGCGGTTGTGTGCTAAGAAACCGAAACAACTGCCGCTGATGCAAGCGCAAAAAATCATTAATTCTGGCGAAGTTGAGGCTACAGATGCACCTAGTCCCAAAAGTGCGATCGCGCCCAAACCGCCCATCAATCCGTCAACACCATCAGTAAGATTAGTAGCATTGCTTTCAGCAACTAGCACAAAACCCGCCAGCGGCCAGAACAGAAAACCTAATGGCAATACCCAACCGAAAGGCAAAGCAACATTCGTAGAAATTGCAGGTTGATGAAACATCAGCCACAGACAAAATAGAGCAGCAAAACTTATTTGCAAAGCCAATTTCATCCGAGGTGAAATACCTTTGTTTGACTTACGTCGCAGAATTTGCCAGTCATCAATCCAGCCAATGAAACCGTAAGCTAAAGTTAAAGCCGATACGGCAACAACATCTGAGTTAAACTTAGACCAAAGTAAAGCGACTGCTACCCCCGCAGGTATAAAAAAGATGCCTCCCATTGTCGGCGTTCCCGCTTTTTTCAAATGGGCTTGGGGGCCGTCTTCGCGAATTATTTGTCCTGCTTTTAGTTGCTGGAGTACGGGTACAACTGCATAGCCCAACCCCGACGCAACTAAAGCACAAACAACTAGCGGCATAAATAGCGATGCAGGTAAATTCAAAAATCTATCCGCTACTACATCTAAACCGATCGCTAAAATGCCGAGCCCCAAACCCAGCAGCAGGAATAAATTCTTGCCTGTAAGTTTGAAAGGCAGACTAAAAGGGATTTTCTCATCCAAAAAGTTATCCATAACACTCCTCACCACACACTATTTGAGAATAAGCAATTGACAATGGGGGAATAGGGTGCGATACAGGAGATTGAGAAATCTCTTAGTTTTTCTTCCCTGTTTCCGGTTGATTTCTTCACCCTTCTACCCGTTATTCTTCGCCTACACTCACATCCTCTTCTACTTCCTCTTCTAAATCATCGTAAGGACTGTCGTCAACTGCCATAAGTTCAGAAATTTCTTCTTCGTGCAGATAGTCGGGTTCTTGGACATCCCTTGCTAACAGGCGATTGTTAGATTCCAACCAGTCTAAAAGAGAAGATTGCTGTTTTAATGGAATTACATCCGCAGGTAAGTGGCGAGGAATTTGACGCAGAGATGGGTTGTACATGATTATCGGTTTTTAAAGACAAAGACGCGATCGAGTGAGGTAACGTTTTGCCGACGAACTACTAATTTGATCAAGCACTTGCAAATCGGGCATTTAGCAAGGCTAAAGCATTATACCACAGGCACTGTTTGGTTCCGGATCGGATAAGATGGGAGACCCTAAAGGCGATCGCCCCCAAGCATGGGCATGAGGATAACACTAAAATCCGCTCTTGCCAATCCTTCTTTAGCCGTAAGCATTGTAATCTGAGACGATCGTCTTTAAGATATCGCGGGACAGGCGGCGATCCTATTGTGCAAGCTTCCCTAACGGCAAGGGGTTGATTCACAACAGTCTCCTGGATTTTCATCAAAGCCTGAGCCCGAATGCCCTCTGGCTTTTTCAGTCAACTCTCAAGCAATAAATCTCAGAATGGATACAACGGCAGCGGTTTTATACAACAAAGAGGGCTACCACACCGGAGGCAAAAAACTTCTGGGGCGTCATTCAGCCGGAGAAGGGTTTCTCAAAAGCTTAGTCCAACACGGAACCGCTGACTCTCTCTACTGTTGCGCCGATAGCGAAACAACCTTTAAAGAGTTTTGTTCGCACATCCAACCTTGGCTGCAAAAACCTCGGAAAGTTCGTTGGATTCCGATGGAACGACCGGATTTGCTATCTCAACCGGGCACAATTTACCGACCCGATCCGGTTCTGTCGCAGATGGTTTGGGCGCGCAGATTTGTCGATCAGCGGGCCTACAGCGTTTGCGGCGTTACTCACACGATCGGTACACAATACATCATGGAGGCGATCGGCGATTTGATCACCGCACCCATGCAGCCTTGGGACGCCCTGATCTGCACCTCTGCCGCCGTGAAAACAGCAGTAGAAGGAGTTATGACGGAGTGGTCTGAATATTTAGCCCAGCGGAACGGCGGTAAACCGGAAATTTTAGTCAAATTGCCGGTTATTCCCCTCGGAGTGGATTGCAGCGCGTTTCCGCAGGGTATGGAAGCAGTTAATAGTCGTCGCCAACTGCGACAAGAACTCGGCATTTCTCCCGACGATATTGTTGTGTTATTTGTCGGTCGATTGATTTTTTCTGCAAAAGCTCATCCGGTACCCATGTACATCGCCCTAGAACGGGCCGCACAACAGACAAAAGCCAAAATCCACTTAATTCAAGCCGGTTGGATAGAAGATCCGAGAGAAGAACCCGACTTTAAAAATAGCGCGCCAATATTTTGTCCCTCGGTGAATGCTATTTTTTTAGATGGGAGACAGCCGGAAATCAGAAGAAATATTTGGTCGGCGGCAGACATTTTCATTTCGCTGTCCGACAACATTCAAGAATCCTTCGGACTGACACCAATAGAAGCCATGGCGAACGGACTGCCGGCCATAGTCTCCGATTGGAACGGATACAAAGAATCTGTACGCCACGAAATAGACGG
This sequence comes from Microcoleus sp. D3_18_C4, assembly GCF_036702355.1. Taxonomy (NCBI): domain Bacteria; kingdom Bacillati; phylum Cyanobacteriota; class Cyanophyceae; order Oscillatoriales; family Microcoleaceae; genus Microcoleus; species Microcoleus sp. D3_18_C4. The sequence continues at coordinate 29,470 of NZ_JAUBTF010000019.1, read as the reverse complement.
ATTCCGCATTCCCACACTCATCCCGCCCCCGGAATCTTGTTTAGATTTAGCCCTAAATTATCTCGACGGCAGCTTAAATTGGCCGACTTACATGGGTCACACTTCCCTCGCCACAGCAGTTGACATTGATGCTTGCACCCTGGCGTTGTGTCAATTAATTGAAAACCCCGAATTGAGAAAGCGGATGGGGGAAAATGCGAGACAAAGGGCGAGGGAAATTTATGATTGGAAAGTAGTAATTGCTGCTTACGAACAATTGTGGCGGGAATTAGCAGAAATTCGCTTTGTGGCACCGGAGTCAGCATCTTTAAAAGCTGGGAAGCCGCCTTATCCCCTAGGCGACGATCCGTTTCGCGTATTGGATAATTATGCGACTAGAAGTTTAAGCAATGAGATGATGCTGAGTCTGGGTGCGATCGCCACACCACAACTTTTAAAGCAGGTACAGACAATTAGGTTTACCAGTTTTGGTGAGGATAGGAGAATATCTGTTAACATTCAGATGGAGATATTGGATAAAATTAAGCAGGAAGGTGCGATCGGCGTGGGGGAACTTATCCGACGCTACGTTAAAAACGAGCAAGAATTAGCCTACTTGTATCGGACTCTGCTTTATTTGGTGAAATTTGATATCTTAGTTATTAGTTGTTAATACTCTGCGGACTCGGCGATTAAAATCGCTACTACACAAAATTTCCTCCCTCTCGCTTGAGACAGAAGAAAAGAGCGGTCTGACTTTTGCCTCACCTTCGATAATTAATCCGTGTATTCGTGTCAAAATCCGTGTCGTGCCTTCCTTCTTAAAAAATCATGCTTAGAAAATCTGCACTATTAGAGATAATTGCTGGTAAGAATCGAGGTTTGCTGGCTACGGCTAGCGACAAACAAGCGATTTTAAGTGCGATCGCCCAATTGGAAGATTACAACCCCACAACACGCCCTGTCGAAGCCGCAGAGCTTTTAAATGGTGATTGGCGGTTATTGTACACCACCAGCCGTGAACTGCTGAATCTTGACAGTTTTCCCTTGGTGAAATTGGGTCAAATTTATCAATCTATCCGCGTCAAAGAATCTAAAATTTACAACATTGGCGAACTTTACGGCTTGCCTTATTTGGAAGGAATTGTCAGTGTAGCGGCAAGATTTGAGCCAACTTCGGAACGGCGAGTGCAGGTGAAGTTTGAGCGGTCAATTTTGGGTTTAAGCAGGTTGATTGGCTATGAATATCCGGGGAAGTTTATCGATGAGATTGAGTCGGGGAAAAAGTTCGCTGCTGTAGATTTCGGGCTGGATACTCGCGAACAGCAGGGATGGCTAGATATCACTTATTTGGATAAAGATTTGCGGATTGGACGGGGGAATAAAGACAGTGTTTTTGTCTTGACAAAAGAGTGATTTTGTGATGTGTGATTAAGTGCGATCGCCCCTTAACTCATTCTCAATTTATCTTTCTTTCATCCGCGTTTATCCGCGTTCATCTGCGGTTAAAAATCAAAAATATATCACTTATGCCAACAATTCAACACTTACTAAAACCCTCAAATCCATAGCCGATAAAAGCTTCAGATAGGATAACCGTTAAAACTTAGCGTTAAGAATTGACAATTGACAATTCTTGTGATATGTACTTGAATTTTAGTGGAAAAGGCGTTAGTACATTCCCGCCAAGAAACTTACTAACGCCTTTTGTGTACTCCTTACGAATACAACACGATTATGCCACAAAACGTTTATCAACAGGGATTCACAGCGAATCCTGGGGCGATCGCGTACCAAAAACGCCTTTACCCTTGGGCGATCGCCAAACTCATGCCCAGTATGCAGCGGGCGATTGTGGGGCGATTTCGCAGTCGATCGGATACTGACGGACACTTGCTGTGTCATCGATCGCACTTGGGGAAGCAAAGGGCGATCGCACTTTGGGATTTGGGATGAGAGAGGCAGGCGATCGCAATTTACTAAAACAAACTTTTCTACGCTTTAGTTCCAGTATCACCAAGATAGATTTGCTTAGAACCCTTGGGAATGTAAATCCAGCGAAGGTCTTGCAGACGATTTATCAGATTGGATATTGTTACGCCAAGTTCATCTCGCATTGCATAAAGGTGTTTCCACTTTGTTAGATCGCGTCCTCTTCGTACTTCTTCTAGCTTAAAGCTGGGCATCAGCAAACAACCAGCAAAATACTGTGCTTGCCATTCTATCCCTTGCTGACTGCTAATACTGCGACATAAAAATGGCTCTACGGCGATCTCAACACCACGCTTTTGCTCTTCTTCTATACAAGAAACTGCATTTTGATCTATGTGAAGCTCCCAATGTCCAATTTCGTGAGCTATTGAAGATTCTTCAAACCCTTTAGGCAGTTCCAGACTCTTTTCGTTCATTATAATTTTACGTTCAGTAGGTAGAATCATGGCAGCAATCGCCCCTTTTTCATCAGGATCTATGTAGCCACAATCCATATCCAACCCTAAAGCTTCAGCAACATGACCAGCATCAATAGGCCATTTTAGAGGACGCTTGCGCTTTTGATTGACGCGCGTAATAACATCCATCGCACGAAGCTCAATTTCCTCTTTTGATAATTTTTGATACTGGTTGATTACTTTCAACTCTTCCTCTCCTCACCTTCTAATTGTGTGGTTTCGCGCAGTAATTGTTGTGCAAATTCTGGCTCATCCCGCATCCGGCGCAGCAACGCAGGCATTTGCCTGTACTTTTTGACCAGATCCTCAAAAACTTTGGCATCATCTGGTGTAATCCTACCTGCTAGGCGTTTGAGGTCATCTGTACGATCGGTCAAATCCAAATGACGCCCTAACGCCTCAATGACATCCTCGCTGGGAGGATACCCAGCGTGGTCGTTTTCCAGTTTGGATAGGTAGGTATAATCCACACCGATCAACTTTGCCAGTTCGCGCTGGCTATATTCCTTGTCCTTACGGGCTTGACGAATCAGCTTGCCAAACGTCTCGCTCACGGCTGTAGTCCCTTATCATGGAAAAATTGTAATCTATCTTGACTTTATCTTCAACAGGGTCTAAAGTATGTATGTTGGCTAAATTGGTCAACATGAACAACATAAACACTATAATAGATCGAGACAGACCTTTTTGGAGCCACAGCATGAAAAAACAACCCTTCAATCCCGACCAACTGTGCTTCTCTATCGGCAGACCCCTGCCAGTTTTGCTTGAGGAAGTTCAACGGACAAGTCGGAATCCAAATCTGAGGAAAGCCGCCAAACAAATGCTGGAAGGCTTGCGTACCTTTGAATTGGCGAACCAAACTGAGGTTTCCAAATCCGTCAAAGCAAAAACCGCCATCCACGAAATTTTAACCAAATGAACCAATAACAGCCCTCTAAAATAGAGGGCTAAACTCATGGACAAAATTTGGGCATTTGCCAGCTATAATCTTTGGTCACAGTTTGCTCCACCAGTAGGGCAAGAATACTTCCACTGCGATATGAAGCGAGGTTTTGCTAGGGCACGACAGCGAGAACCTGGAGTCGCAGCAGTTAAAGATTTAGACAACACACCTCAACGAATTGGAATACTTGCACAGCAAGGAGTTTATGAATTTCATCAAAACCCTAAACTATTCTCCCGCAAAGGTGCTGTAGAGCAAGTTGCAGAAATTCTGCAATTAAGCCAAGAGTCAACTCCTGTTCAGGAACGAGTAATTATCATCCTGAGCAATTACCAGCAGCACCCGATTCTTTTAGGCAAGAACATCATTAAACTGAACCGAGGTGATGAGGGATTTCCCCAACCAATTATTCTGAAGCAGGGGAATTATCAGTTTAATTTCTTTGCGGCGATAGACTGCATTTTTGCCGAACCCGATGGAACCATACATATTTTAGATTTCAAAACAGGTAAATCTGAATTCGATCGGCGACAGGCATACCTTTACTTGCTAGCAGCCAGTTATCTCTACCCGTCTCAGCCAGCTATCGCCTCATTTTATAATTTGGAAACAGGCAAGCAGTCTGACCCACTCAAGGCAACGGCTGATACCCTACAAGCTTTCAAAATAGAAATGTCGCTAATTGCTCAACGACATCAAAAAGATTTGAAGCGTTACCGCGACGATCCGGCTGAGTTCGACATAATTTTTCCACCTAATCCTGGTTCTAACTGTTCTTACTGTCCCTTTAACTCAATTTGTGAATTTTCTTCTGTAATATTAGAGGTTGCCGCATGACTGCTGCTGTTCAAATTACCCCACAAGTCTCTGCTTCACCAACATATTTGAGCGAGATTTTCCCGCTGAGTATTTCTCAACCGAATTTAATCTGCTTTCGACTGACTCCTGAAGTAGATCGCAAAATTGGCAACCGATTTAGCTGGCGTTTTTGCCAAAAGTTTACTAATCAAGAATTTCCTCATCAGCTAGTTGCGATCTGGGAAGACAAATATTTTTGGGTTTTAGGTGAACCTAATCAACCCATGCCCACCAAAGAAAAGTGGCGAGAGGCACTGGTAGAAATTGAAGAGGAGTTGAGAGAAGATATTGGCGATCGCTCCTACTCTATCCAATGGGTACGCGAACCGGAGGTAACAGCTCCTATCCTTGCTCAATTAGCTGTTAGAATTTTGAAAAGAAGTTCAGAGTTCTCATCATCTGATACTGTTTGGTCTGAAAATCATGTTGAAGTCAAGCGTGAAGCTAATTTTTGGGCAGAAACTATTGAAGTGCAAGATGGTGAATATCCAGCTTTAGTTTTCACACCTCACAGCTACTTCGTTTACCAAACTACATTGGATGAATTTTACGAAAATCATCCATATAGGAACAAACCGAAAGAACTTTTAATAGGTTTGAAAGTTAGAGATCTTGAAAAGAAGAGTTTTGCTACAATTACTGCTATTGTAGGCCCAATTGGAGAAGGAGGACGCAGACAAGACCTCATCGATAAAGCAACAGGTGCACAGAGCAAACTAAAACTTGAAGAAGCACCAGACGATCAAGTTGTTGTGGCAGTCCAGTTTAGCAAAAATCCAAAAGAGTATCAGTATCCAATGTCTGCTCTGCGTCCCTGTGTCACAGAGGAAACCGCCGATCGCTTTGATGTAAAATATGGAGACTTACTCAAAGAGACTAAAATTCCCTATCAAGAGCGACAAAAATGCTTAACTTCATACAAGCAAAAAGCAGAAAATGTTTTAAAGGCCTATGGACTCAATTTAGGAGCTAAGTGTATCAACAGCCGTGATTACCAGTCCTTATTCCTACCAATTCAGTTCAAGCTTGAAGAAACACTTCTTGAATTCGGTAATAAATTCATTGGTAAGAGAGGTGAAGTTTTGAAAGGACTCTCTAAAGGTGGTGTTTATCGCCGTCACGATGAATATAGTGATATATCAAGAGCGATTCGCATTTCAGTTTTAAAAGTGGGGAATTTTAAAGTCAGCTCCTATCTTTTAGAAGAAGTTCAGAAACGTCTCAAACAGTATAAATTTGAAAGCCTCAGTTTGATTAACAAGAATACCAAAAAGATTGATGAGAGTAGAATTAAGATAGTTTCGATAGACGGCTTGAGTAAGGCTGAGGCTAAAGTTAGATTAGAACAAGCTATTAATGAACTAATGGAGATTCCCACAGATATTGTTTTGACTTTTTTACCTCAGAGCGATCGCAATACCGACAATAGCGAAGACGGCAGTTTTTATGCGTTTATTTCTTCGCAGTTACTCCGACACGGAAAAGCAAGCCAAGTGATTTATGAAGACACAGTACAAGATACTAAAAATCACGGAAATATTCTCAATCAAGTCATTCCAGGAATTTTAGCAAAGCTGGGAAACTTGCCATTTATTCTAGCTGAACCTTTAGAGATTGCTGATTATTTCATCGGTTTGGATATTTCCAGAACTCCCAAAAAGAAGGGAAGCGGAAGCTTGAATGTTTGTGCAAGTGTGCGTCTTTACGATCGGCAAGGAAAATTTATTCGCTATAGGCTGGAAGATGCTTTAACACAGGGTGAAGAAATTGATAAACGAACACTAGAGAGGTTTCTTCCGGCTGCTGACCTAACTAGAAAAACTGTACTAATTTACCGCGATGGACATTTTTGTGGTAACGAAGTCAAGTATTTACGCGAACGAGCAAAAGCAATTAGCTCTAATTTTATTTTGGTGGAATGTATCAAGTCTCAAGTTCCCCGACTTTACAACTTTGCTCAGTTAGCTTTAAAAGCACCCACAAAAGGTCTAGCACTTCGACTATCTGCATATGAAGTGATTTTGGTGACCACAGAAGTAAAGAATGAGAAGATGGGTCTGCCTTATCCCTTACGTTTGAAGGTTATTCCTGATGAAGGACAGGAAGTATCAATTGAAAGTTTAGTAGAAACAACACTTAAACTTACTTTATTGCATCATGGAGCACTTAAAGAGCCACGTTTACCCGTTCCCTTATATGGTTCTGACCGCATCGCTTATCGGCGGTTACAAGGTATTTCTCCAGGTGCATTGGATGGGGATAAACAATTTTGGCTGTAAGCCAGATAGCCATTCCACCAACCACTCTAACAAAACCCTACCAAAAACCAACTACATCACACCCGAAAATGCTCCGACTCTCCCAAACCCAACTCAAAATCCTCGAAGAATGCCCCCGCAAATTCCAACATAGCTACCTCGAACTACTCGCCACCACCGCCTCCCCAGAACACAAAAAAAAACTCACATGGGGAAGCCACTTTCACCTATTAATGCAGCAGCGAGAACTCGGACTTCCCATTGAATTCATCATCCAACAAGACCCCGAACTGGGACGCTGTGTGGCAGCATTTATCAACACCGCACCGGAACTTTTCGCCCATTCAGAAAATAGCGAGCGAGTTTTCCGCCAAGCCGAACACCCCCGCACCCTAATTTTCCAAGACTACCTATTCACCGTTATCTATGACTTGCTAATAGCAGAACCAAACGCCGCCCAAATTCTCGACTGGAAAACCTATCCCCGCCCTCAAAAATCAAAATGGATAGCCGAAAGTTGGCAAACTCGCCTCTATTTATACGTCTTAGTAGAAACCAGCGACTATTCCCCCGAACAAGTTTCCATGACATACTGGTTCGTACAATTGCAAGGAGAAGAACCGCCGCAAAAACTCACATTTTATTACAACCAAACAGAACACGATCGCACAAAACAAGATTTAACCCACCTATTGCAGCAGCTAACCGACTGGCGACAGCGCTATACCGAAGCCGGGGAATTCTTACCTCAAGTAGAAATTAGTTCCAATTTGTGCGATTCCTGTCAATTCGCCACTCGCTGCAACCGCACACAAAACACAAAAACTCCCTCACCAGATATTCTCGCAGAAACTCCCACAGATTGGCTACCAAATCTTGCTATAATCGATGAAATATTTATTTAATTCAAATCTTGTACTATGCAACTATTAGTCGCCCGGTGGGGGCGGGTTTATAGATATTGTGAATGTGAATGAAAGATTCTTGGTGAACCCGCCCCTACAGAAATTAATGAAATAACTTATGACAGAACTACTTCAAAATTTGCCAACTCAACCCCTATCCCAACCCCCAGCTTGGCTGATCCAAGCTGTCAGAAACCATGCACCAGAACTCCCCGGAAACTATGCCGCTGCACTTCTTTGGTACAGAGGAATTCACAACCCCGAACAAATACCCGGTTTCTTAAATCCCCAACTTTATCAACCCGCAAGTCCCTTTGAGTTCGGGCTAGAAATGAATTGGGCGATAGAAAGAATCCAGCAAGCACGAAACAACGGCGAAAAAGTCGCAATTTGGGGAGATTTCGACGCCGACGGTATTACATCAACCTCGGTACTTTGGGACGGACTGGGAGAATTTTTTACTCAAAACGCCCAACTAATTTATTACATTCCCAACCGCTTAACCGAATCTCATGGACTCAATATCGCGGGAATAGATGCCTTAGCCAAATCTGGAATTAGCTTAATTATTACCTGCGATACAGGAAGTACAAATATCGCCGAAATCGAATACGCCACCAGCTTAAACATCGATACAATTATCACCGATCATCATACATTACCGGACGATCGCCCGCCAGCTACAGCCATTATCAATCCCCGCTACTTCCCCCCAAACCACCAACTATTTAACCTCTCAGGAGTTGGAGTAGCCTACAAATTAGTTGAAGCATTATATCACACATTACCGGATATTCCGCAGCGCCCGATCGCAGATTTATTAGAATTAGTAGCGATCGGCTTAATTGCCGATTTAGTCCAACTTACAGGAGACAGCCGCTATCTAGCACAAATCGGCATCCAACAACTGCAAAAACAAATCGCAAATCCCACCCGCCCAGGAGTTGCAAAATTGCTCGAACTGTGCAAAAGATCGGGCGATCGCCCAACCGACATTTCCTTCGGCCTCGGCCCCCGAATCAACGCCGTCAGCCGCATTCAAGGTGACGCCAGCTTCTGCGTAGAACTCCTCACCAGCCACGACAAAAAACGCTGCGAAGAATTAGCAAATTTAACCGAAATTGCCAACTCCCGGCGCAAATCTTTACAAAAAGATGTTGCGAAAGATGCCGCCGCCAAATTAGCCAAACTCGACCTTTCAACTACTAGCGTCATCGTCCTCAGTGACCCCCAATGGCCCGTAGGTGTATTAGGATTAGTAGCGGGACAAATCGCCCAAGAGTACGGCCGCCCCGTGATTTTATTCAGCACAGAAGGAAGCGAAGAAATTAATGAAAATTCCACGGAAATGCAATTTGCCTCCTTATTAGATTCAGAATCACCAACACTTTCCCCATCCAAAATTGCCAGGGGTTCCGCCCGTTCCGCCAATCAAATAGACCTTTACCAATTAGTCAAAGGTCAAGCGCATTTATTGCACAGATTTGGCGGTCATCCTTTCGCTGCCGGATTGAGTCTCCCCGTTGAAAATATCCCCCTATTTACCGATGCGGTAAATCAGCAACTGCGACAACAATACAGCACAGATAGTTTAACAGCCGCCCCCGTTCAAGCTGACCTAAAAATTACTGTCTCCGAATTAGGCAAAGACTTATTTCAAGAACTAAAATTGCTCGAACCTTGCGGCATGGGCAACCCCGCACCCAAATTGCTGATTGAAAACTGCTGGTTTGACAATCTGTGGAATCAAAAAATCAAGGATTTGAAAGGGCAAAAAGTAGAATATCTTAAAACAGAATTTACAATTAGGGATGAATCTACCGATATGGGATTTCCCGGCATTTGGTGGGGACACAATCAAAACGAAGTTCCCCAAAGCCGCTGCGATGTCACCGTTGAACTCGATTTTAATACTTACAAATCGCGGTATGAAGTGCGCCTCGTAGCAGTGCGGGAACGCACGGAAGACAACCAAATAAATTCCCAGACTCAAATAGATTGGATTGTAGACTGGCGCAATAGAAATAACGAGGAAGAGTTGTTAGGCGCTAGCACAAACTTAGAATTTCAAATGCCGATCGACAATCTAGTTTACAATTCCGAAAAGGTCGATCGCGAAAACTCGATCGTCCTCCAAGAATGCCCCGCAAGCTGGGACGAACTGCGGATCTGGTTTCGGCAAGCACAGCACACTCAGAAAAAACTTGCGATCGCCTATACTTTACCCCCACTCGCACCCCCACAGCAAATCTGCCAACAGCTAATCGGCATCGCCAAATACCTCAGCCGCACCAACAAACCCGTCACCAGACAGCAACTCCGCCAAAAACTCGGCATCAGCGACACATCCCTGCAACTAGGATTCAAAACCCTAACATATCTCGGTTTCAAAATCAATTATCGCGATCGAGCTTTCCACATCACCAGACAACCCGAAACCGCACAGCGTCAAGACGCGCCCGATCAAATCCCCAAACCCTTATTAGATAGCCAATCCCTTCAATTCTCAGTGCCAAATTCCCCGATTGCTGCCCGTTGTGCAGCGCAATTCTTAGCAGCCGTCTCCGAAGAACAATTCCGGCGGAAATATTTCTGTGAAGTACCCCTTTCGACCATTGTGTCGATCGCGCGAGAAACCGTTTTCCAAGAAGATTCTATAGCAATTCCCTTCTAACTGAGATATTGCACCATTGTTAAGAACGGAATCTCCGGCCCGTTCCACTCATAAGATAACTTTGCTTATGGGTCACACACGCTGTTACCACTGGTGGGGCTGGCTTTTGGTCCCCTGAAGCGAGAGAAATTTTTGTGGGTCTGGCTTAAGAGGTCTATTCCTGACACGGCGGCCACATCTCAGTTCTAAGAAATATCTTAGTTCTGAATTCATCCCGATAAAATAAGGCATAGGGCAATGCGAGTTATCCGTTGCGAGTCAGGCCCAAAACTCATAACTCCTAACTCACAGCCCAAAACCCAAAACTCCCCACCGCCAAACTCGCTCGCCCATCTCCCATTTAAAACCCCTATGCTTCTGTGTCCCCGCTGCCAATTTGAAAATCCCAATCCAAACAAGTTTTGTCAACAGTGCGGAAATTCCCTAATTTACAAACCTTGCCACGAATGCGGTGCCCAAGTCGCTTTTAGCGCCAAAGAATGTCAGAATTGTGGCGTCGCAACAGGTCAAGTGTGGCGGGCCATTATCTGCGGTCGATCGAATTTTCCAGCAGTCGAACCACACGAGTCAACCCTACCCCCAGCCGAATTTCCCCAAACACCAGACATAGTTCCAGAAACCGCATCGCGCCAAAACTCTCCTGAAGCAATCACAGACGCCATTAAAACAGAAATTACCACCCCAGCCGAACCCCAAACAGCAGTCGAACCAACTTCTCCACAGACCGAAGTCGCCGAATTCAGCAGCGCAGAAATAGACGCTGTGGTAGCCGTGGGGGCGATCGCACCAGCATCCTTTCAAACAAAAGAAAAAATCTCTACTACAGCACCAGAGCGCGAAATCACCCCATCTGAGCAGAATTTTACAACCGCACCACAGCCTAAACAAATCCAGGAAGCAACCGAGAACCCCCACAGCCCAAACATAGCTGACACCTCCCCTCCATCTCCAGAAGTCCCCATCCCCAATTCACAATATTTAATCCCTTCCCAGCCAGCCGGAGCTTATTTAGACACTCAGCAGCGCTACCAACTCCTAGAAACCGTGCCGCCGAGAAAACGCTCAGACACAGTAGAAGTAACAGTATTGGACTGTCAGCCGCTAGAAATGTCACCCCTCAAAGCCATGCTAGCAGCCAACTCTGCCAGCGTCGCCAGACGAACATCCCCCTATACCGCAGCAATCAAAGGCGGAGAAAATTCAACCAATCCCGCCTTAGCAGAGCTTTGCCAAGGCATAGCTGAACCTTATCTGGCACTCCGGTGGCAATTCTCTCAAAACCTGCCAGTCATTCACGATAGCTGGTCAGACAACGAACAGGCAGTCCTGCTGCTAGAAGACTGTTCCCAATGGCCGCTGCTGGTAGAACGGTGGAGTCAACCGGAAACTTCCACCCAGCAAATTTTATACTGGCTGCACGAAATGACAGAACTCTGGGCTGCCCTAGAACCCTGGCGCTGTCGGCAAAGCTTGTTGGAACTGACAAATTTGCGAGTCAACCCCGACTCTTCCTTTTCCTTAGCTTCTTTGCGGCTGCAATACCTCTATCCCGAACCCGCCGGATCAAACCTGCAACTGGTAGATTTAGGGCAATTGTGGCAGGTGATATTTAGCCAGTCCGATCATCATCGCACTCAGTTTGGGGGCTTGCTCGAACTGCTGCAACAAATGTACAGAGGCGAGATTAACACAATAGAAGAATTGCGATCGCGCCTAGAAACAGTTCCCCTCGAACTCCAACCCGCACCTTCACCAAGCTCAACCCCGACACGCAGGCATTACCGCAGCCCCGACGAGTCGCCCCCCGAGGTGGGCGAGGTCTTAACCCAGCCCATGCCACTCCAGATTTACAGCTTAGAAGACGCAGGTCTCACCGATGTTGGCCGCACGCGCGACCACAACGAAGACTTCTTCAGCATCTGGACTCAGCTCAACAAACTCGAAAGCTCCTTCGGTCGGATTTTTCAAACCAAAGGGCTTTACATTCTCTGCGACGGCATGGGCGGACACGACAGCGGAGAAGTAGCCAGTCAACTAGCGGCTGAAACTCTCAGAGAATTCTTTCAAACCCGTTGGGAAAATCAACTACCTCCGGCAGACACCATCCGCGAGGGAGTGCTGCTAGCCAACAAAGCCATCTTTGAAATCAATCAAAAGGACGGACGCTCCGGCAGCGCCCGCATGGGCACAACTCTAGTCGCAGTCTTAGTTCAAGACACCCACTTCGCCGTTGCCCACGTCGGCGACAGCCGCCTCTACCGACTGAGAAAGGGACAAACCCTAGAAAAAATCACCTCAGACCACGAAGTCGGGCAGCGCGAAATTAAGCGCGGAGTTGACCCGGAAACTGCTTATGCTCGTCCCGACGCCTATCAACTAACTCAAGCCCTCGGCCCGCGAGACAGTAATTTTCTCAAGCCTGACGTGCAGTTTTTAGACTTGTGCGAAGATACCTTATTAATTTTGGCTTCCGACGGTCTGACAGATAATGATTTGTTGGAAAGTCACTGGCAGAACACTCTCGAACCCCTGTTCAATCCCCAAGCTGATCTCGACCAGGGAGTTACCCAGTTGATTGAACTGGGTAACAAACGCAACGGTCACGACAATATCACGGCAATTATCATTCGGGCGCAGGTAGGCGCATTTCGATTTTAGAATTTGGATGCTGCCAACTTTTTCAACGGTGGCGCCTTCCCCCTGTGACGGCCTGGGTTAAACCTGCAATTCTTGCAGAGAAAAAAAACAGCTTCTGCCGTTTCCGGGCAAGGCTTTACTGCTCGCTCTGTTCTTAGGTATCCGGTGTTAAAACAGCTTCGGTTTGAGTGATAAAAAACTGATTACAGACCCATACTATTGCAGACAAGCTGTAGAGTACCAACCATTTATCCGTAGCTTTAATTTTGAGACTCTGTTCAGGGAATCTACCGGAAAAAGTTGCTTGAGAGTAAGTGGATTCATCATATTTGAAAGAGCTTTCACTTACAAAAATAGTTGGTCTAATGAAAAAAAATCAACTAAAATGAAGTGAGTCTGCAGGCTGGCTAATGCGAAATCTGTTTTATACTCGATCGCTATCGGGGCAACGTGGGAAGTGTCAGCTCTACATATATATGTGGGGCTGACATCACCATCTGCTGCTACATCAAATTTACGTAAAAGTTTAGCGATTGTTTACCTAGTTTTTGTTGTTGCAATTTTTCAATTGATAGACTGTGTTTTAAGGAGCGATCGAGCCTTCAGAAAATTTCTGGATAATTGTTCGCAAAAAACTATTTATAACTTAATTGTTTATGAAATCTTTAATCATAATCAGGATATTATAAAGTTTTCGTGAAACTAACCTGTGAAGCTCATAAGTAATTTTTAATTTCTAATTTTTCAAAGCCCTACGCCCCAAATTTGTAAATTCCCGCCAACTCTCACTGCCAAATCAGGGAGTTCAACCACATCAATCGAAAATGCTGCTGACTCTTTTAGATCCAGAAAAACAGACCCCCCTGCAACAGTGGAGTTTCGAGAGCGAATCCATTATTCGCATCGGCCGCTCTCCTGAAAATCACGTTGTGATCCCCAATGCTCTAGTGTCGAGGCAGCATCTGGAATTGCAAAGAGTTAATAGCGTCACGTCGAGTCAGTGGTATTTAGTCAATTCCGGGACAAATGGGACTTTGGTTAACGGTATTCTGATGTCTCAGGGTTGGATATCCGATGGTGCCCTGATCCAGTTGGCGCGGGGCGGCCCAATTCTGCATTTCCAAGCTATTACTATTGAAGTCGGCGGCAAGATTGAGGCCAACTCCACCGTCAATCTCGTGGCACCGAGGTGTACCCACGCGGGAAACCCGCCGGGGAATTTATTCTGCATCCACTGCGGCGAACCGATTAAAGTCGATCGCACGGTGCGCCACTACCAAGTGCTGCGAACTTTGGGCCAAGGCGGTATGGGGACAACGACTTTAGCCTGGGATCGAGATAAAGCCAAAGCTCAACAACCCGGAAGTTCCCCCGCAGCTTCTCTGGTAGTTCTCAAGGAAATGAATGCTGACATGGCTCAAATAGTCAAAGCTCAAGAACTGTTTGAACGTGAAGCTAAAACTCTCAAGGCCCTCCACCATCCGGGAATTCCTCAGTTTTTTGACTTTTTTGTGGAAGGGGGGAAAAAATACTTGGTGATGGAAATGCTCCACGGCGAGGATTTAGAAAAACGCATCTACAACCGCGGGCCTGTTGCTCCCCAACAAGCAATAGAGTGGATGATCCAAACCTGTGAGGTTTTGGACTACATTCACTCTCAAAAACCCCCGATCGTCCACCGGGATATTAAACCTGCTAATTTGCTGGTGCGCCACCGCGACAATTGCATTACAGTGCTGGATTTTGGAGCCGTTAAAGAAATCGGCACTCCACCAGGGACTCGCATCGGCGTTGAAGGTTACACCGCACCAGAACAAGACCGGGGACAGCCTCTACCTCAGTCGGATTTATATGCTATTGGGCCTACTTTGATTTTTTTGCTGACGGCCCAAAGCCCTCAAAACTTTTACGGGAAAATAGCTGGAGGTTACGGCTTTAAGCTCGAAAATATTCCGACGATCGCCCCCAAGCTGCGGGACACCATTTTGCGAACCACGGCAGCTAAGCCTGGGGATCGCTTTCAAACTGCTCAACAATTAGCTCGAGCTTTAGCCGGTTCCCTGTAACAAAAGTCAGAAGTCAAAACTCAAAAGCCAAAAGTCAGAATTTATTAGGAAGAGGGCAAAGGGAAGAGGGAAGAGGGAAGAATTTAGCAACGGAAATTTATGAAAGAAAATTTACCCCATCGCCTCGAATTTTCTCTCCGACACCCCAGTCCTCCGTCTCCTCTGTTATTCTTCGTCCCAAGCTTCTACAGCTATCAACTCGCTCACGGGGTCTTGCATAGAAAAATCAAACTCTAGCAATTGCTGTTTCCAGTACGGCCATTCGTCGCCGTAAAGCAGAGCAATTTTCCAAATACTGTCTGTGGGCTTGATAATGTCAGACGTGACGAGAGAATGCACCTGACGCTGGAACTTAACCATCGGCTGTATCACCTTCTGGCTCATAATACCTCTTGAATTGTTTAAATCTTGTGTAATTACCACTTCCCAGCGCACACTCTTTATCGCAGTTTCGCCAAGAACAGTTTAGCCAAGATACGTGTAGATTTTAGTCGGGAAGCTACATATTCAACTTGTATCTCAACACTGTTCGTTTTGACAAGGCCCTATAAGCAAGACTGAATAGTCAAGACCGACTTCAAAGAATTAATCATCTGTGAAATGTCGCACTGTATGCTGTCGATCGGCAGTGGAAGGTTTGCCGCCTCAATTGTTTCCACATAGTAGCATATGCAAGGGCTGCGCTCGGCTTGTTCTGGAAAAGGCTGAGTTTGCGTAGGAGAAACTGCAACTACTGCGCTTTCGCTGCTACAGCGTAATTTCCGCTTTCCTGCGGGTAAACCACACCTGTTTCACCTTCGACGCTGGGTTCGCTGTGAGAGTGGGATGTGAACTACATAAACTGATTATAGCTCTACTCACCGCAAAAGCGATCAAAAATTGTTGGATACTGTTGATCGCCACCCCTAAATGTCGATCGAACATTCAAAGGCGACAGCAGACCGGGCGTACAAGCAAGTTCCAAACCCATCGTCCGTCCTGATTGAGTCAATCTCAAATCTCAAATCTCAAATCTCAAATCTAAAATTGTATGACTTGGACAAGGCGACACATTCTCACTCTGGCTGATTTTACCTCGGACGAATACGATACGGTGCTGCAAACTGCAGCCAGTTTTCGGGATGTGCTCGGCCGCCGCACGAAGAAAGTGCCGGCCCTGCAGGGTCAAGTGGTCGCGAATTTGTTTTTTGAACCTTCTACCCGGACTCGCAATAGTTTTGAGTTGGCGGCGAAGCGGCTGTCAGCGGATACGCTGAATTTTACCCCTGGAAGTTCTTCTCTAACGAAGGGGGAGACTATTCTGGATACGGCTAAGACTTATCTGGCGATGGGAACGGATTTGATGGTAATCCGGCACGAACAAGCTGGAGTTCCGAGCACGATTGCTTCGGAAATGGATCGCTTGGGTTCGAGAGTCAGCGTTCTCAATGCTGGAGACGGCCAGCACGAACACCCATCGCAAGGTTTGCTAGACTTATTTACTATTTGTGCTCTGTTAGATACCGAACGTCCGCGGCTGGAACTTTTAGCGGGTAAAAAAATTGCTGTGGTGGGGGATATCTTACATTCGCGGGTGGCTAGGTCTAATATTTGGAGTCTAACGGCTTCTGGGGCAGAGGTTCATTTGGCCGGGCCGCCAACTTTGCTACCGCTGTTGTTTGCTGAGTGTGGCGATGGTAGGGAAGGCAAATTATTTTTGCATTGGCAGCTTGAACCGGCTTTGGCCGATGCTGATTTTGTGATGACTTTGCGGCTGCAAAAGGAACGGATGAGCGACCATTTGCTGCCGAGTTTACGAGAGTACCATTCTTTGTACGGGATTACGCGCGATCGGCTGAAACTTTGCAAGCCGGATGTGAAGGTGTTGCACCCTGGTCCAGTTAACCGCGGCGTGGAAATTAGTTCGGATTTGATGGACGATGCCCAGTTTAGCCTGATTTCTCAGCAAGTTACCAGCGGCGTGGCGGTGCGGATGGCCTTACTTTATCTAATCGGCGGCGGTAAAGTTTAGGCTGTTAGTTGTTAGTCATGAATTTCGGATATTCGATTATTTTCAGGATCGATCGCCTCTTTAAAATAATCGTTACCCAGTATGGCCGGGTAACGATTAAAACTCTTTCTAGAAATGTAAAGTGCTCTAGTTAAGAGTTAGGAGATCCAGGACGCAGACACCCAGCCACCGCCTTTGAGTTGGGCCCAGCCGTTTTTGTAACGACCGGTCAATTTGACGTGATCGCCATAATATAACTTGCCGATTACATGAGAACAGCTATCGGGGCGGTTGCGGATATTCAGTCGGCCGCCATTCGTAACAACTTTGGCGTAGTTGTGATGGCCGTGATGGGCGCGATGGCCACAGTGTTTGCGGTAGCAACCTGCGGCCTGGGCTTCGCCACCGACACTCAGAACAGATAGAGCTACTGCCATACCTGCAACGCCTATCCATGCAGAATTAGGAATTTTCAAGCCCAGTTGGTCTAACGACTTGACTTGGAGTTCGGACTCTGGAGATTCATAAGCAACAAAAGAGTGGCTCAAGGCTAGTGCTTCCATAGTTTCCTCGTGATTGTTGTTAACCTTTCTTGGTGCAGACTCAGGTCAAAACCTCAATTAACAGCCCAAATTATTAACTTATGTTTCATAAAAGCCACAAAAGGGCGTTAAGGTCTTGCTTTTGCCGAGTATTGGCTAATGTTCCTGAACCCTGCACAGGTATATCATGTCATTTATGTAGCTTTCCGGAACAAAAAAATAAATAAAGTTTACATCTGCTGCTAAAAATTTTGCCGACGCGGATCAGAACTCCGGGCAGAATTAAACTTAACTGTGTCATTAAAAAGGGAACGAAGTTATCGATTGGGGTTGGGAATTGCTTGTACTGAGTTGCGAATGACACTACTTATTTTGGTACTTATTTATTGAATTGCTACAGCAAGATGGGCAGTTAATTCGATCGAACAAGCATCCGGCTCGTCTTCAAGCACAATCTTAATTTGCTTCGGGTCAGTCATAGTGTAGCCGATCGCACTCGTGCAGAAGTTCGGGGCGATGGCGCCGGGCCCTGGGCCGTGCTACAAGATGGGTCTCAAGATTAGTCGCCCTATGTCCCCGACAAGAATGCAAGACAAATCCATCGCGACTTGATTTGTGTCAAGATCAATTAACTTCTCCAGCACCACTTCTTTCGCAATGAACTCCTTCGCTACACTTTCGATCGGCACAATTCCTCAACGCCATGCATCAGACAGCTTCGCCATTACCTTAGCGCCGTTGTCTGTAGAGGAAATATACGCTTTGGCAGATGACCCCGCGAACGGAGCCGTGGTAATGATGAGCGGTACAGTCCGCAACCAAACTGACGGTCAAGCTGTAGTTTCCCTAGAATATCAAGCCTACGAACCGATGGCAGTGCGAGTATTCCAGCAAATTGCTACTGAAATCCGCCGCCAGTGGGCCGAGGTCAATCGGGTCGCCATTCACCACCGTGTCGGACACTTGCAGGTGGGCGAAATCAGCGTACTGGTGGCTGTTGGCTGTCCCCACCGGGACTCAGCCTTTGCAGCTTGCCAGTACGCCATAGATACGCTCAAACACAATGTACCGATTTGGAAAAAGGAACATTGGGCTGACGGTTCTAGCAGTTGGGTTAGTATTGGAGCGTGCGAGGTTGTCGGGCATTAGTCAAGGGATTTAAGATTTGAGATTTGAGATTTGAGATTGCAGAGGGGAACTTGTTACGATCCCCTAACGTCAAAAAGTGTGGAATGTTCGATGAGCCAATTCCACCGATGAGCGACTTTATTTCCGTGTCCTGGTCTGCGGTTGTGGCGACCGTTCAAAGAGTGCAATTGCCAGCCGAAAAACTCTCTAATTATGACTTGGTGTTGCGGTGTCAGGAAGGAAATCGACCTGAGACCACGGCCTTTTCAGAACTGTTGAAGCGGTATCAGTCCCACGTAGACAGGGTTCTCTATCACTTGGCCCCTGACTGGCAAGACCGAGCAGACTTGGCTCAGGAAGTGTGGATTCGGGTCTACCGCAATATTAACCGTTTGCAAGAGCCTGTTAAATTTCGGGGCTGGCTGAGCCGCATCGCCACTAATTTGTTTTACGATGAGTTGCGGAAGCGCAAACGGGTGCGAACTCCGCTGTCGCTGGACGTACCCCGTACTCTGGAAGATGGCGAGGTTGATTGGGAAATTCCGGCAGACAGTCCGGGGCCTGATGAAGATTTGACGACTAGAGAATTTTACGACCAGTTGCGGGTGGCGATCGCAGATTTGCCGGAAGTATTCCGCACGACCATTGTTTTAAGAGAAATAGAAGGTTTAGCCTATGAGGAAATAGCCGAAATGACCGGAGTTTCTCTGGGAACTGTCAAGTCGAGAATTGCTAGAGCTCGCCAAAGATTGCAGTTGGAATTGCAAAAATATCTCGATGGTAATTAGCAAGAGTAATTTCAGAGGCGGGTTAAGAAGATTTGGTGAGGTTTGCTGTGACATCAAAACTTCTATTTTAAAATATAAATAAGCAGTAAATCATTCTAATAGCGAGTGCGTGATTCCCCAATTAGAGCAAGTCGGAAATTATGAATGGTAACTTTGAATCCGATAAAAATCAGAATCTGCAGGGTGTGGGGGATTCACTCGCTGAAACTCAAGTTAACAACAATTATGCCCAGGGCAATGTAACTACTATGATGCGCGATCGCTTTGAATTGCTAAGTGCCTACCTCGACGGTGAAGTGACGGCGACAGAACGCCGGCAAGTTGAGGAGTGGCTGACAAATGACCCCACTACGAAGCGTTTGTACTCGCGACTGCTGATGATGCAGCAGAGCTTTCAGGCAATGCCTGTGCCTGCTGCACAACAATCGGCCGAGGAGTTGGCGACGAAGGTTTTGCAGCGGGTGGAACGCAAGCCGAAACAAACTTGGATTTTGGGTGGAGGTGCGATCGCAGCTTTGTTGATTGCGGTGGTGTCTGGTGTCGGTGGCGGCCGCCAATTGTTTGCTCCTCAGTTTGCTCGATCGCCCGTTCCTGCTGAATCTGACGGTTTGATTATGGCTTTAAACGAGCCTCTGGTGGAGATGGTTAATCCCAACGATTTGATGCTTGGGGTGAATGCACCGATCATGGATATTCCCAAAGTTGGTGTAGCAACCCCTCAAAAGTCATTGCCAAAGGCGCAGTAGAATTTCTGTTTTGATCAATAACGCAAGTTGCTAAGCTCCCTAAAAAAGGGGGCTTTTGCCGTTTTTCCCAGTTTTTCAAGGTGGACAGATCCTTTGACACTTTCCTGGCTTTGAATGACGAATTGTGGGGCGATCGCATCTTAATATCGGAGTAGGTAGCGAGTGGAATTAGAGCGGGCGATCGCACTTGTTACCGTTTTTTTGGATATTTGCGATCGGCAACAGCAATGTCTCCTCAATTTCCTGCCGCACAACAGGAGATACATTACAACCGCTATTGAGGCAATATACCAGCAATTTATTAGCATCGTAATACTTCCTCAGCAAGGACTTCTGCTGTTTGCTAAATTGCCAATCGTGACCTATATTGCGATAGGAAATTATGATTTGTCTTAATTCCCTAGTCCAAACTTGTCCGTTAGCTTGCCACCATTCCCTAAATATTTCCTTGTCACCATCAGGGTGAGGGAGTTGTTTCTTAAGTTTTTGCAGTGCTTGCATCAGTTCAGGTTCAACAAGAGGGACAAGAAGAATGTCGTGGGCAAGACTAAGGGCTGGGTCAATAGCACCGTCGAGTACAGGCAAAATGGCAAGGTCAAGAACAAGGTCAAGGGTAAATTCAACAGCAGGGTCAAAGGTATGTTTAACGGCAAGGTAAAGGGCTGGGTCAAGGAAACGTTCAGGGTGACGATTAAGAGCAAGCTTAAGGCATGGAAGAAGGGAAAAGTAAAAGAATCTTACTGCCGCAGGTTTGTACGGAAAATCAACAGAAAGGGATTTTTGGTTGACCCACAGTAGGAATTGCTGTAACTGCTCATCCTTAGCGATCAGCCCATCAACTTGCTGTTTGATTAACAGCAACAAGTCATCAGCTTTTTGCAACATCCCAACTGCTAACAACAAAACTTCTCGCCAACGCTTCTCTGTCAGGTGACTGACCAGTTTTCCCAAAGCTTGTGGAGCGGAATTATGAACTATTTCTGTAGCAGTCAAATACTCTTGAAATGTTAGATGAGAAAACGAATAAATCCCTCTTGCCCTCTCCACTAATAATCCATGTTGTGCCTCGATCGCCTTCAGGACAACCTCACTATCCATTTCTAACTGAACGCGGTCAGTTGTGGCATCGGGTAAGTTAGCCAGATAGTCGGCAATCAATTGCTGAACAGTATTTTTTTCAAAAAAATAATCGCCATGCTCAAAAGTAATAGCTGCCACAAAAGCAAGTAAATGTTGTTTGCGGGAAAAATTCAAATCTCGATAAACTTCATCCCGTTGAATGCCTCTGGTTTCATCCCATTTTCTGAGCATAATTTCCATTCCTTCCTCATACAACTTGGCTCGGTTGGATGGAAAATCAGCTTTGGCTTGGAATACTAAACAAGTCAGATTAAGCAAAATTGGCGTTACTGCCAGTTCTCTGATTTGCTGATTTTTTTGCAGTTTCAGCTTCTCTACAAATTGAGATGCTAAAGCTTTCCCTGCCTCCATATTCTGGGAAAAAGCGACAAACCAATTGCTCGCAAAGGCAGCGGTTTGATCGCAAGTAAAATCCGCTACCTCAACACAGGTAAAGGCTTCGTCGTGAAATCGGTACTTAGCAGCGGCAATTCGACAGGTAATAATAAACTGATTGTTGTAATACTTTTGGACAAACTGACGAATCTGTCTGACGACTGCATCGCTATCAGATTCTGGCACTTCGTCTAAGCCGTCCAATAAAATCAAACCTCTGCCTTGACTGAGTATGAATTCTGTTTGCGAGCGCCCTTCTACTCCGCAACTGGCAAATTCGTCGCTGATATATTCTAATAAGTCAAGATTAGGGATTTCAGCAAAGGTTTTCAGAGGGATAAAAATCGGTATTTTGTTGGCTTCAAATTTTGCGCGATCGCACTGAATGGCGATGTGTTTCAAAAAAGTTGTTTTACCGGAACCAGGTTTGCCGAGTACCATCAATTTAGAGTGAGATTTCACCGCATCCAATCCTGGCACTCGTTTCTGGCATACTTTACCTAATCCCAAGCGGTTAAAGTTATCCGCATCTGGGTTGAAGTCTCTGAGTAAATCGCGAATTTCTCCCGGCTGCCAACTGGTAATTTCCTCCAAAATGTTGACTTCAACGTACAGGTTGCTGACATCAACAGGCTGTGCAATATCCAACAGTTGCATTTTGCTGTAAAGCTGTTGGATTTTGGTGTGGCATTTTTGCCGTATTTCTTGCACTAAGGAATCAATGTCTAAATTCCGTGGCTGCGGATTTTCTGGTGGAGGACGATCGACAATTTCTTCCCAATTCAACTGCAAAACGGTGCAGAAAGCCTTGAAAGCATTGGCTTTAATAGGTTCTTGTCCTCGTAAAAAACGCCTCCAAGTTGGCAGCGACAGGCCATCGGCATAGGGCCCGGCTTCTGTCCAAGTTCGATCGGGTTCTAATGTTTGACTAGCTTCTACTAACCATTTGGGGTCTTCTATAGTCGAGCCCCTTTCTCTTCTAGCTTGCCTAATTTTTACTAATCCCTCCTCAGAGGCTTTGAGGGTCGTCATTATATAATTTACTTCTCTAATTGTCAATGTCTGTTTTCGCTCAGTTTAGCGATCGCAAACTGAGTTTGTCAAGACCCCAGCAACAAAGAGAAAATGATCCTGACAACAACTGCACGACCTACGGCAAAAGTCAGGCATAAATCATGCAAAATTTATTGTTCAGAATGCCACTCTTTTTTGTAGGCGAACAACACCCATTAAATGATGACAAAGGAGGGAAACATGAGAAATAATGCAGAGGAAATACCGTCAGGTGGGATAGGTATAAAACTAATTAGCAAAATTGCAGATGAGCTAAGTTATACCCGCACTTCTGAGGGGCGAAACTGTCTGTTAATTGTGAAATATTTTCAGCTTGATCTAATGCCAACCCAACCTACCACTCAGCTTGGTTATTTTAAACAGGCAATTCATGTTTTGAATGCCTTTAATTTGCCGTTTCACAAACAACGAATTGGTTCATTCCATAGAAGTTGTCACCAGCAAATTAAAACAATTAACCTTCAACTAAATACTGACCTCAAGAGTGTTGCTCAAGTTTTATGGTGGGTCGAGCAGTTTTTTTTAGACTATCTACGCATTCCCGAAGCAGTTTTGCAGCAGTGCAAACTTGCTACGATCGAAGGGTTTACGAATGCTGTTCGCCACGCCCACAAAAATCTGCCCTTAGAAACTCCGATCAACCTTGAAATAACCGTATTTAACGAACGCCTAGAAGTCAACATTTGGGATATGGGAGAGCCTTTTGACCTCCAAGCCAAGTTGATTGAAGAATTGCCAATTATTTGGAACGACCTGGGCTTTACTCTTGACTAAGGCACTTCTGAAAGTGCCAGCTTTCCATTGACAACAGAAAGGAGCTTTTTGGTGATGATTACTGATAATACTGCCAAGATTTTAGTTGTGGATGATGACCCATCCATCCGCAATTTAATTCATCGCTTTTTAAATCATAAATATCAAGTATATTCGGCCGTAGATGGCGAGACTGCTTTAGCATTGTTTGAGAAAGTAAAGCCACTGCTAGTAGTTCTTGATTGGAATTTGCCGGATACTACAGGCTATCATCTCTGCCAGGAAATGCAGCGCCGTACTAATGCTTTTGTGATCATATTAAGCAGCCGCACAGACGAAGCTGATAAACTTAAAGTCCTTTCTGCAGGCGCTGATGACTATATCTGCAAACCATTTGCTCTGGCCGAGTTGGCAATTCGTATAGAAGTTGTGTTGAGACGCATGAGGTCTGTCACTTGATCGCGTATTGTATTC
Organism: Microcoleus sp. D3_18_C4; assembly: GCF_036702355.1. Classification (NCBI taxonomy): domain Bacteria; kingdom Bacillati; phylum Cyanobacteriota; class Cyanophyceae; order Oscillatoriales; family Microcoleaceae; genus Microcoleus; species Microcoleus sp. D3_18_C4. The sequence continues at coordinate 5,687 of NZ_JAUBTF010000019.1, read as the reverse complement.
GATCAATTCGCGATCGATTCAGCGCGTCGGGAAGCAACACTCAACGATCGCATTATAAAGTTAACAGGCTTGGAATTTAAGATATTGTATTTTTTGGCAAGTCATTCCGGTCAATCTTGGAGTCGCCAACAGCTAATCGAAAACATCTGGGGGTGGAACTGCCACGACACAGGAGAAAAGCAACTTGTTAGCGTAAATATCGGTCATATTCGCAAGAAAATGATTCAAGTTGATGCTACTGGATCGCAGTTTATTAAAACTATTCGGGGTTACGGTTACAGGTTCGAGCCGCCTTCGCCCACTGCAATGGCACTTTCCTAAGCTCATCGGCATTAACCACTTTATTTGGTGAAAAACCTATTTTCCCACCTGCCGTCGGGCAGCCAGATGCCTCCTAGGGAACGAACGCGATCGGGTAACATGAAGTAAGCCCAAGCCGTGCCTAAAGGTTTGAGGTGTCGATCGAAGATTTCGATTTCCTGCCGCTGATATTCGTTTTGTGTCGGTTCCCGCAGCGGATGATAGTCTTCCAATCGGTCTAAATCGTCCAAAATAGCCGAGTTTGCGAAACAGAGGAGAAAACCGCAGACTTTGCCATCTCCGGCCATCATCGCAGGATAGCCGATCGGCAGCGCAAAAAGTTGACCGCGGGCGATCGCGGGGCAAGCATCCACAACTTTTCCTTCGCAGTAGCGGAGGTAGTTGGACTCCCCCGGTTTGAGTGTGCCGTAGACAAAGACTTTCATCGGGTAGGGCTTAACCGCTAGTTTTTGCTAACATAGATGGCTAAGCTAATAGTTTAAGTCTCGCGGGCGATCGCGACTGCAATCTTGATAAATTTCGTTGTTTACCCTTTCTTATAATTCATGACTCTAGCAGTTAGTTTTATTGATTTTGGACTTCGGCCTTTGTACTTGAGCTCTTTTTTGCCGTCCCTGCCCCTGGACAGCTTGTTTTCGACTCAAGGGATTATGGTGATGCTGCTGGCTGCCTATGCGGGGGCGATGTGGATGTTTCTCACCAGTGCTCCGAAGGTACACACGGTGATGGTATCGGATCTCGGACAAGCGAGGGAGTTCTATGAAGGTATGCTAAACTTGCCAGTAGCAGAAGTGCCGCTGCACTACTACTACAATTACGAGCAAACTTTGGGCACAAGTGGTATCGATCCGCTGTATTTGTCGCCGAATGTCGGGAGGGCAACGACCTCTCAAACGCTGGGGAGTCCCGAGGGTTTGTGGTATCAGTTGATGAAAAATACCCAACTGCACATCATTAGCGGGGCCGGTGCAGGGGAAAAAAATCGCCAGCGTCACGTTTGTTTCGATCGCGATTGTTTGGATCAGCTATTGATGAGGGTACAAACTCGCGGCATTAGTTATAAAATTCGCCGGGAAAAGCCTCTGAATTTTTTGGTCAAAGATTACGATGGTCGCGTCATTGAAATGTCTGAGGTTAGTAATTAAGCTGACAGGCAAAAAATTTTAGATATAGAAATCCGGTTTCTCCCAGAAAGCGGGTTTCTAAAGCTACTAGTTTGCCAGTCATTGTTGCTATGACTTCTTCGTCTCCGTTACAACTTAACTAAATCTTTAATTTCTCCCAAACATTGTTTAAAACCGAGAACTTGATTCAAGAGGTAAAGCAGATGGGACAGACAAAATTAGTCGATCAGTTTAATCAAGATGGATATGTTAAGCTCCGGGGCTTTTTTTCAGAAGCCGAGATGAGAATACTGATCGAGGATATTAAAGAAGCCGATCCGAAGCACATTGACAATAATCTGAATAAAGGAAGCTTAACTTTTCACAGTCAGCTATTCCAATACAGTGAAAAGATCCAAAACTTCATCTCTCAACCCCGACTTGTGGAACTGCTTGCACAATTCATTGGTTCAAATTTCTGGGTGCGGTGGGATCAGGCAGTAGCCAAAGGACCAGGAGCAGAAACCTTTCCTTGGCATCAGGACAATGGCTATAGCAACCTTAAGGATAATCACTATCAACTGTGGATTGCACTTACGCGAATGACCCCCGAAAATGGTGGGCTGTGGTTACAACCGGGCAGTCACAAAAAACGGCTGCCGCACAAAGTTGAAGGTAACTATGCTGTGTATGATGGAACTCCTGACAGTCCACTCTTCATTGAAGCAGAAGCGGGGGATATTGTTTTGTTTTCCTCGCTGACACTTCACAGTACCACACCTAATGTTTCCCAGGAAACCCGCTGGGCTTACGTGATTGAGTACATGTCCCTCAATCACGTCGATCCTTCTATCAAACCACCCTATTTTGTGGTTGCCCGTAACGGTAAATCCCAGCCAGAGTTTGTTAATCTTCATACAGGTTTCCTGAACCCCTGGAATCATTTGAAATACGTTGGTTATCGCTGGAATCTCAAGCAAATGTGGCCAAGCAGGCTGAAACTACTTCTAAAGAGAGCAGAGTTGGTAGGAAAGAAGTAATACCAATTCTTACTGTACCCTCACTAGGTGAAGCCCGAACGTACTTCGTAAGTCATTCGTACTTCACCTAGAACCCTAGAAGCATTAGGTTGATTTAACCGGATTTGATATCACTTAGTTATTACTTCAACGCCCGATCGCTCTAATTCTATATCTGTCAAAGAGACTGCTTTCCGGCTGAAAATTTGGAAGTAGAGAGAAACAAAAAACTCTTTGACTGGAAAAACGATAAAAGTCAAGGGATTAATTGTCACGATGATATTCCGGGCATCGGCTTTAGCTTGTTTGACAACTTGCTGCGCTACCCAGTCGGGAGACATGATGCCGATCGGGTTTAAGTTGCTTTTAAATGGCCCTAAAATCAGTTTGCGAACGATGCAGGGCGCGTCCAGCCGCCGCAGGGTGACTAAATCTCCCAGGGCGCGCTTGCTGAGTTCGTACAGGGGACTGACAGCGGGAATTACTTCTGCTTCGGAAGTGTTGATCCAGACTTCTTTGCAAGCGATGTTTTCGTTAGTGCGGACTGTTAAGAAAAACAGTTCCATCAGCCGCCACGCGGAAAAAGTGTTAATTTCATAGGAGTTTGCGATCGCCTCTCCTGTTCTTTCTCCGTGTACATTAATCCCGTGATTGATTACGAGAATATCGATTTTTTCTAACAATTCTGCTAAATCTGCCTCTTGACCTATTTGCCAAGTTACGGTTTTTACAGGTAAATTTTCGCCGTCTACATCCAAAGTAATTGTTTGATTTCCCGATGAGAGGGCGATCACTTTTGCACCAGCTTTGTGCAGGTGTTTGAGTAGCAAACGCCCTAAAGTTCCCGATGCACCGGTGACGGCTACAGTTTTGCCTTTGAGAGAAAGTGCTGTACCCATAAGTTTATCTATTAAGGTGAAAGTACCGCAATAGTAAGCATTTTGATTGTCGAAGTGATGCCGCCAGTGATAAGGCTTATTAACTAACCACTTGCCCGGGGGAGTCAGAAAGTCTCCCGGTTGGTGGGTGATGTCGGTTAATTCGTCTGCGCCTTTGATGCCGCACCCGCGGGCGATCGCGCTCAACAAAAAGCCTAAAGTATAAATACAACCGGCTGCTGCACCCCAGTGGTATTGCGGCAGCCGAAAATAAGCTACAACCCACAGCAACAAGCCCAAAACCATCATCGCCGCACCTTCGGGTACGTCGTGACGCCAGTGTGCTTGCTTGTAAATTGTCTCGCTGACGGGGGTCAAATTCGGGCGGAAAACGCGGTGATGCCAAGTGTGCAGCTTTTGCAGGGGTGCCCAATAATGGGACACGACGTGATAAAAGTCTCGTATTATTTCTGCCCAGCAGACAGAAGCTATTGCCACAGCGCCGACTATCAAGTAATTTACCATGCTCGCATTAGTTTGAAATTTGAGATATTAGAGATTGTCTGTTTTGAAAGATAACTCAAAATGGCTTTTATTGCTAGTCTGGAAGTTGACTCAGGCGTTTTAAAATCTGCAAAACGCGGTACAATTCATTGCCGGGATTGGAAATAACAAATTCAGCCGATCGCGCATACTGGGGAGTTTCGCCTCTAACTAACTTGACAAAATTGAAGTTAGCACCTGTAGAAATCATGCCAAAAGTAGGAGTTTCAGGATTGGGATCTGCCAGCATATATGTCAGGAGTTGTGCGAGTGCTTCGTCTGTTGAAAACGAAAGTTGTTTGGATTCTATTACTGTCACCCACAAGTTTGCTTTCATAATTAGGATATCTATTCTGCCTTCGATGATTCTGCCTTCGTCTTCCTCTTGAATGGCGATCGACTTTTCGGCTTTGACTTGAAAAGGAGACTCATACAGACCGGCAATAAACAAAATAGGGCTGATGATTGTTAGCTTGACTGCATTTTCCAATACAGGCGGGGTGTCTACCAAGTTGAAGTATATGTCTTGGACGCGATCGAGCAATTGTTTTTCTGAGTCTGTTACTTCGGGTAAGTTTTCTTGCCATTCTCGGAAAAATTCGCTGTTGCGAACTCGCTGCAAGCCGAAGTTATCGATGAGATAGCGGAGGTTGATATCTCTTGCTTGAAGTTTTTGCATAATGATTAATAACGGCTGTTAGGGTTGTTAATAAGTTTAGCCGAATTGAGATTGTTAACCGCAGATGAAGGCAAATGAACGCAGATGAAATTCCGAGTAAGTTAATTTTGGTGAGATGTCTGTTTATGGGGATTTGCGATCGGCAGTTTGCTGTTTTTGGGCTGCTTGCATTTCCAGCAATTGCGGCACGGTTACAAAACGATATCCCTGCTGTTTGAGTTTGGGAATAATTGCAGATAGTGCCTTGACTGTTTGCTGGCGATTGCCGCCGCCGTCGTGCAACAATACGATCGCCCCCGATGTCGCTTGGGATAGCACGGTAAGGGCGATCGCAGCGGCCGGAGGTTGCAGAAAGTCTTTAGGATCGATCGACCACATCACCACTACATAATTTTTCTTTTTAGCGTAATTTGCCAAACCGTTATTTAAGCGACCGCCGGGAGGGCGAAACAAGAAACTTTTTGCCCCAGTCGATCGATAAATATGAACCCCAGTATTATCTATTTCATCTGATGCTGTTTTTTCCGTAACATTGTGAGAATAGTGATGCCAAGTATGGTTGCCGATCGCATTTCCCGCTTGCACAACTCTTTTCGCAATTTCTGGATACTCCCGCAAATCTGCACCCAAACAGAAAAATGTACCCACAACTTGATATTTCTGCAAAACTGCTAATATTTTCAAAGTTTCAGGCGACGGGCCATCGTCAAATGTCAGGGCGATAACTTTTGAGTTGTTAATACTGGCTTTATAAACAATTTGGCTGCGAAATTGCGCGGGCGGTGCGAAGACTAAAGGTTGTTCGGGAGGTTTGGGAGAGGGAGTTGCGGGGGGAGAATGTGGTGTTTTTTGTTTGGGAGGTTTCAGCAGGTTTGGTGGGGGATTTTCAACGGGTGCGATTTGTTGGGCGAGCGAATTTGAGTTTGCAGTTTGTCGCGTTTCAGAAATAAGGGAAATTAGGGCGATCGATCCGATTAAAAACAATATTTTTAGCGCCCATTGACTGGCCAATTTGGTACTCATTTGCCACAGCATTTATTTCTGATAATATAACTCTGGCTTACAGCTAAGCTGTTGTGCCTTTAAATAGGGTATAATAAAAAATTAGTTTAGTCAATTTATACAAAAATGCCAGCTAAAAACC